>NZ_JBYCKY010000427.1:0-11695 GCF_057473605.1 Mycobacterium sp. TH-M82
GGGCTGCTGGGTCGGCGCGTCGAGCGGTCACCACTGCCGTTCGCGCGTGACCGGTGGGTGGTCGACCGGGGTCCGGCCGACATCGACGTCGCCGAAACACCACGTCCCCGCTCCGAAGTCGGCGCCTGGACCTTCGAGCGGGCGGGTATGGCCATTGATCCCGAGTGCGGGCCCAATTGGCATCTGGGAACTCTGCCCCTTGAGGACGGCGGGACGGCGGTCTGCCTCACGGCATCGCACACCGTTGCCGACGGGCTTGGCTTCGTCGGTGCGATCGCCGACGCAGCGAAGGGACTAACCCGCCATCTCGGGTATCCACCGCCCGGTGCGCGCACCCGCCGGCGTGCGATGCTGCAGGACGGCCGCCAGACTATCGCCTCCACCCCGGAGATCGCGCGGGCGCTGGCGGCAACGATCCGCGTCGCCCGTCGCCAACGCAAGGACGTCAGCGCATCGTTCAGCTCGGGCCGGTCCATGCGGCGGGTCGCCGGCGGCGACCAGCCCGTCGCCGTGCCGTCCCTGAGCGTGTACGTCGACCTGGCGAAGTGGGACGCGTGCGCGAGAAGCCTTGGCGGGAACGGTAATACGCTTTTGGCGGGATTCGCGGGAAGGCTCGGCGTGCGGGCTGGACGCGTGTGCGACGACGGAACGGTCACCTTGTCATTACCGATCAGCGACCGGACCGAAAACGACACGCGGGGAAACGCGGTGATGTTGCCCGTGGCTTCGGTGGACCCGGACCGGTTGGCCTCGGATCTCAGCGACGTGCGCATCAAGATCAAACGGGCGTTCGCCGACCTGTCAATCACGTCCGACGAGCTGTTGGCCACGCTGCCGCTCACGTCGATGACGCCGAAATGGGTGGCGCGCCGGGCCGCCGGAGTCGGGCTGGGGGCCGCGCGCCTGCCCATCGGCTGCTCCAACCTCGGCGAACAGGACCCCGCGGTGAATCGACCGGATGGCACCGACGCCGCCTACACGGCCGGGCGCTTGGTGGAACCCGGCATCAGCAGGGGCATTCTCGAAGGCGTGGGCGGGCAACTATATGTGGTGTCCGGACGGCTGCACGGCAAGTTGTGGATCTCGATCAACGCCTGGCTTCCCGGCATGACCATGACACGGCAGGCGCTGCGGGAACTCGTCTTGGGGACGTTGGACGAATTCGACCTGACCGCCGAGATTCCCGGCTGAGCGGCTGTCCGGATCTCAGTCCTTGAGCTGGCGCGTCGGATTGTCCAACGGGAGCGACCTGTGCCATTGGCGGTCGTGCGCGATCCCGATCTGGCGCATGATGCCCAGCGTCGCGGCCAGGCCATGCAGCCTCCGCAGCCCTTGCAACATGGCCACATTCGCGCCCAGCTCGTAACGCCAGGCACCGTAACGCACATTGCCAGTCTTGCGACCGAAATGGTTGATATAGGCCATCTCCGTGGTGTAGACGCCGTATCCCGCCCGCCGGGCGCGCACCGCGAGGTCGAGGTCGGGTCCCCAGCCGTAGCGCTTGAAGCTGGTCAGGTCCAACCCACCGGTCTCCTGCCAGCATTCACGCGAAATCATCAGCGCCGTCCCCTCCACGGCGGGCACCACACGGTAGTGCGGCCGGGGGCGGTAAGCCGCCGCTTCGGGTTTCTGCTGATCCACCGCGTACGGGAACCCTCGATCGAACATCGGCCCGACGATTCCCGCGTCGGCCGGTAGCCGCGGATCGAGAAACCCGGTCACGAAGCCTTTCGAAATTCGTGTGTCATTGTTGAGGGTCATCGCGTGGGAGTAGCCCTCCGCGAACGCTATCCGAAACCCGTGTTCGCTGCCGCCGGCCCAGCCGAGGTTCTCCCCGGGTGTGCTGACCCGCTCATCGGCGATCTTGGGATAGTCGCCGCGGTTGTCCACGATCAGGTAGTCGGCGCCGTCGCGCTCCAAGTCCCCGACCAGGGCGTGGGTGTATTCGTGTTGCCCGAACACCGGGACCGTGATCAGTAACGACACGGGCCAACCCTACCGTTGCGGCGGCCGCGCCGGGCCGCGATCAGCACCGGCATCGACGCGAACTCAATCCTTGACGAAGCAGTAGACGCGGTAGGAGAACAGGCCCAGCTCGACACCGTTGTACAGGCTGCCGCCCGTCACGCCGGCGTTGCTGCGCGCGTAGCCGCGCAGGAATTTCGGCACGCGACGGTCGATCAGTTCCTGCAGCCGCGGCGAATTCTTCTCCAGCCCCCGCTTGACCTCGTCGTCGATGTGCCGTTGCGATACCAGCCGCAGCGGCGCGGCGGCCAGAGCCGCCTCCCACTCCGGGACCAGATGCTGCGCGCGTAGGTCCGCGTACAGGAAGCGGCCTCCCGGGCGCAACACGCGCGCGACCTCGGCGAGGAATCGCGAAAAATGCGGGTAGTGATGGGAAGCCTCGACATTGAGCACGGCGTCGAAGGAACTATCCGGGAAAGGAAGTTTCTCGGCGTCGCCCTGCACGAAATCTAGGCCGGGCAGCCGGTGACGCTTCCGGCAGAAGCGGATTCCGGCCGGGTTGAGGTCGAGGCCGGTGTAGGACGCCAGGTGCTGGGTGCGCGTCAGATACGAGGCTCCCCCGCCGTGGCCACAACTGACTTCCAGCACCTTCTTGCCTTCGAGGTCAATTTGGGTGGCCACGGTGTGGTAGAGCTGGATGTAGTAACGGTCGGGTTCGTCGGAGGTCGACAACGGCAGTGCCATCGGCGGGTCCTCCTCGTAGGCCCAGTTGATGAACAACATCTCGTCGGCGCCCATCAGCCGGGTTCCGATGGGATACCCGTATTTGGCGACGAGCTTCAGGACGAGCGCGCTGGATCTCACATGGATGGCAGAAGGCATCCGGCGAGTATGGCAAAGATGCGCGCGGGGCGCGGCGAATGGCTGACCCCGGGCGGCGGATTCCAGGAGATCGGCGGCGGCGACGACGTTGGCGGGCGCTGTCGTCATTCGGGTAGCGACCTCGCGGGCCCGGTCTGCGTAGTGCGGCGCCAGTATCCGGCGCAGATCGGTGACCAGCGATTGTCGTGTGACGCGTGAATAGCGCCGGGCAGTGCCGACGTTGAGCCGTTTGACCACGGCCGCCCAGATCGGCTGGTCGGAGGCGACCCACAGGATCAGGGTGGGCACCCCGGCGCGCATGCCTGCGGCGGTGGTGCCGGCGCCGCCGTGATGAACCACCGCTCGGCACGCGGGAAAGACGGCGCTGTGGCTCACCGCGCGCACAATTTTCACGCGGTCGGAAACAGATACGTCGGTCAAATTGTTCGCCCCGGAGCAGATCAACGCCCGCCCGCCGAGTTCCGCACACGCCGCCGTGATCATGTCCACCATCTCGGCGGGTGACGTGACCGGCATGCTGCCGAAGCCGAAGTAGATCGGCGGCGTGCCCGACGCGATCCACTCGGTCACGTCCTGGTCGAATTCCGTGGGTAGCTGGGCTGTCAACGCCCCGACAAACGGTCGCCGGCCGTCCCACTCCCCCGCCAGGCCCGGAAAGCAGAGTGCGTCGTAGGCCTGGATCTCCAGCGAACCTCGTTCCGCCATCCGGCGCGAGGCGGGCGCAGCGGCCGCGGGCAGCCCGAGTCCGCGTCGCTGCGCGTCCTCCGCGCGCTTGGTGATACGCCATTGCACCCAGTCGGTAACCCGCATCGCGGATCGCAGCAACGAGGACGGTACGACCGAAATCAGGTGGCCGTTCGGGCGCATCGGCACGTGATGCCATGCGGCCACGGGGATGCCGTAGTACTCCGCGACGTTGGCCGCAGCCTCCTGATACGAGACACCGGTGAACAGCAGATCGGCACCGGCCGCGAGCGACTTCAACGTGTCGCCCACCTCCGCCCACTGCTGCGCAACGTGCTGCAGGGCTGCTCGGATCGGTCTGATCGGGTCCTGAATCTTCCACGGGGTGACGAAGGCTTCCGGGATCTCCCCGGTGGGCGGCCCGAGCGGAACCGCCGTCAGCCCGGTTCCCGCCACGAAGCCGACCTGGTCGGGGGGAGCCGCCATCACGACGTCATGCCCGCGGCGCAGCAACTCGAGGCCGACCGCGGCACACGGTTCGACATCGCCGCGAGTCCCGCTGCTAGCCAGGGCAAACCTCATCGAACCACTCGCACCGTCATTCGTCTCACTCGTCCGGCAATCGATAGACGAGCATGACGTGGGGAACACGATATAAGACGTCGAACCAGTCCAGCGGCAGCGGCGTCTCGACCACGTCGGTGGCATGCTCGCCGAGCCACGTCAGCGCGGTTCGATAATCGCCGGCCGACTCGAGCCGGTAGGCCAGCCTGAACACCCCGATGTGGATTGTGGTCAGCGCCTTTTCGACTCGGGTTTCGGGCAGGTCCTCGAATGCGATGACGCTGCGCCGGGCAACCCGGCGGCATTCCTTGATCAGAGCCATCGGATCGTTGCAGTGGTGCAGGACGAAGCTGAGCACAACGTGGTCGAAGGTGTTGTCGTCGAGGGGGATCGACCTGCCGTCGAACACGCTGAAGTCGATCGGGATGGTCCGCGCGTCATGCACGTCGATACCGGTGGCCGTCGCGCCGTGCATGTCCCCGAGGCACTGGCACAGGTGACCGGTTTCACATCCCACGTCAAGGACCGTGTCTCCGCGGGCGATGTGGCCGCCGAGCATGTCGGCCTGGCTTTCCAGCCGTTTCGCCAGCACCCGTGGTGACCAGGGAATCAGCGTGGCCTGCGCGCGCCGCCAGCCGCGCCGCCAGTTGGCGCGACGGTGCAATCGCCGGTGATCTGCGCTGCAAAAACGTGCCAAGGCGGTCATCTCGATCATTCAATGAGCTGAAAAGAGTCGCCAGAGTATCAGGTGAGACGCCGGCAACAAGCCGGATTTCCGCGTTTTCGAGCAGACGGCCCCCACACATGAAATACTCCCCTCGTGAGTCAACTTGGCGTAGAGGTCGACGGCCTCACGAAGACGTTCGGAGGGGCCACACGTGCGCTGCGTGGGGTGAGCTTTTCTGTCCCGGCCGGGACGGTGTGCGGCTTACTCGGACATAACGGCGCCGGCAAGACGACCACGATCAACATTCTGTCCACGCTGATCAGGCCCAGTTCAGGCACCGCGATGATTTCCGGATACGACGTCATCCGCCGGCCCGCGCAGGTGCGTGCCAGCATCGGCATCACGGGCCAATTCACCGCGGTAGACCCCATGCTCACCGGCAGGGAGAATCTCGTGCTCTTCGGCCGGCTCCGTGGGCTGGGTCGCCGCGAGGCAAACGTTCGAGCTGACGAGCTCATCGGGCAGTTCGATCTGGTCGCCGCCGCCGACCGGCGGGTATCGACGTATTCCGGAGGAATGTGGCGGCGCGTCGATCTCGCCAGCGCACTGATGGTCACACCGAAAGTGCTTTTCCTTGACGAGCCGACCACCGGACTGGACCCACGCAGCCGCCGCGACGTGTGGGCACTGGTCAGTTCGCTGGCTTCCCAGGAGGTCACGGTGCTGCTGACGACGCAGTATTTAGAAGAGGCTGACGCACTGAGTGATTCAATCGTCGTCATCGACCACGGGAAAGTGATTGCCAGCGGCACCGCGGACGAACTCAAACGCAAAGTGGGCGCCAGCTACTGCGAGGTGACACCCGCCAACCCCGAGAATCTGTCCCGGGTCGCCGACGCGCTGGCCGGCCTCGACGGCATCGACCTCGACACCGACACCAACTCGGTCTCCGTACTCGCCCGGGACGGCGTCGTCACGCTGACTGAGGTCTTTCGGCGACTTGACACGCTCGGCATCGAACTCGCCGACATCTCGCTGCGCAAACCCTCGCTCGATGAGGCGTTCTTGCACCTCACCGGGCCTGTCGTCGCCCGATCATGACCGCACTGGCCGCCCTCACCCAACGGTCACTGCGTTATTCGCTGCGCGACGTCACGATCATCTTCGAGATATGTGTACCGGCCGCCACTCTCGTCGGATTGACCATGGCCACCCACGGCCTCATCGACACCGGCCACTTGACCTATCCGCAATATCTATTGCCCGCGGTGGTCGTCCAGTCGATGATCATGGCCGCGGCGCTCACCGCCGACCGCGCGGGTCGCGACCGCACCATCGGGCTGGGGACCCGGCTGAGAACCATGCCGATTTCCGCCGCCGCGCCGGTGAGCGCTCGCATCACGGCCACCCTGATCAGGGCCGGGATCGCCCTGACGGCGGCCATGACAGCCGGGTTCGTGTCCGGATTCCGGCTGACCGGCGGACCGGGCTACGGGTTGGCCTTCATACTGCTCGCGCTACTGCTGTGCCTGGCTGTCGCACTGGGCGCTGACGCGCTGGGGTCCACCAAGGGTAGTTCCGAGGCAGTCGGCCAGCTGCTGCTGATACCTCAGTTGCTGCTGATCATGCTGTCCACGGGGGTGGCACCGGAAAAGACGTTTCCCGGCTGGTTGCGCCCGTTCGTGCGTGACCAGCCGGTATCTCAGACCGCGGAAACGCTACGCGGTCTGGCGGCCGGACGGGTGCCCATCGACCATTTGGTGAGCGCTTTAGGGTGGTGCGTGGCCATGTTGCTGGTTTTCGGTGGGGTCACGCTGCGGCTGCAGAGGCGCGGCCAGTGAGTTCGCGCGCGAGTGCGGAAGGCTCGCTGATAGCTCAGAGTTGGCTTCAGGCTGGCCGAATCATAACCCGCTGGCGGCGTGAGCCGGCGGCCTTGATCAGCTCGGTGGTCTTGCCTGTCTGCCTGTTGGTGATCTACCGGGCTTTGCTCGGTGAGCAGATCCGCACGGCCACGGGCGTCGACAGCATCTACGGTCTGGTCCCCATGTGCGCGGTGCTCGCGGCGATGTTCGGAAGCCTCGGGAGCGCCGTCGGCATCCCGATGGAGCGTGCGTCCGGGATGCTCCGTCGCATGTGGGTGCTACCCGTACACCGGGCCAGCGCGATCGCCGGACGGCTCGTCGCCGAAGCCGCGCGAACGCTGATGAGCACGATCCTGATCACCGTCGTCGGAACGGCCATGGGTCTGCGTTTCACGCACGGCTGGCCTTACGCTTTCGTCTACATACTCATCCCGCCGCTCGTGGTGGTCGGGTTCACGGCGCTGGTGATGACGCTGGCCATCCGCGCCAATGGGCGCGCCATCGTGACCTATCTGGCCACGGGGGCCACCGCGCTGGCACTCATGAGTTCCGGTGCCACGCCAGTAGCCCTCTTTCCCCATTGGTTGCGTCCGGTGGTTCAAATTCAGCCGATGTCACCGCCGATGGAGGTGATGCGCGCCCTCGCACATGATGGGCCGCTTCTGCTGCCCTTGGCGCTGACGGTCATGTGGGCAATTGCGCTGGTCGCGGTGTTCATTCCGCTCGCCGTGCGCGCCTACCGGGTTGCCGCTCAGTCCAGTGTCTAGCTGAGCCGATCCTTGGATGCCCGACGGCCGCGTAAGCGAT
The DNA here is from genome assembly GCF_057473605.1 of Mycobacterium sp. TH-M82. Taxonomy (NCBI): domain Bacteria; kingdom Bacillati; phylum Actinomycetota; class Actinomycetes; order Mycobacteriales; family Mycobacteriaceae; genus Mycobacterium; species Mycobacterium sp. TH-M82. The sequence continues at coordinate 7,432 of NZ_JBYCKY010000427.1, forward strand.
CTATGAACGCGGCGGCCTCACCCGTCATTGCGGCCGTCAGCATGGCTTTGGAACGCCACCCGGATGGGCCCTCACCCATCAGCGCTCCGTCGAACTGATCGCGCCACTTGCGGCCGTGCACACGCCCCATACCGCGCACCACCGCAACGTTGGCGTTCCACTCGTATCGCCATCTGCCGAAGCTGACCTTGGCCGTCTTGCCACCGAAGTGGTTGATATATGCCATCTCGGTCACGTAGACACCGAAACCGGCATTCCTTGCACGTATCGCGAGATCGAGATCGACCCCCCATCCGTTGTATCGCCCAAAGTTCCGCAGATCCATGCCACCGAGAGCCTCCCAGCATTCCCGCGACATCATGAGAGCCGTGCCCTCCACGGCAGGCACCGATCGAAATCGTGGACGCGGGTTGTAGTTCGCGGCGGCCGGCTTGTGATCGGGTATCGCGCAGGGAAACCCTTGATCGATCATGGGCCCCACGATCCCCGCATCCGAGGGCAGGCCCGGGCCGAGTAGGCCGGTGACAAATCCCCTCGAGAGGCGGGTGTCGTTGTTCAGCGTCATTGCATGGGAATAGCCCTCAGCAAACGCGATCCGCATGCCCCGCTCGCTACCGCCCGCCCACCCGAGGTTCTCCCCGGGCGTGGTGACCCGCTCGTTGCCGATCTTGGGGTAGTCGCCGCGGTTGTCGACGATGAGGTATTCGGCGCCCTCGCGTTCCAAGTCCTCGACCAGCGCATGGGTATAGTCGTGTTGGCCGAAGACCGGAACTGTAATCAAAAGCGACACGAGCTAACCTTACATCGACCGCAGTCGCTCCGAAGAACCTTCGGGTACCTCCACTGTGGGCGCCCAAAGCTCAGACGGCGAAGGTACATTGAGCAAATGGCCATGGGCAACGACCCGCGAGTGCAGTCGGTTTCCAGCGAACCAGCCAACAACTGTGGCCACGGCGCGCACCCGTTGGCGACCGAGGGCGCGACCTGGCGGGTCACTGAGGTTGAACCGCGTTGAAATTCGACGACGGTGGCGGCCCGGCCAATAAACCATTGATCTCGGTGTGTGTACCGATGTGCAACAACAGCTCCACGATTGCGCGTTGCCTGCGCAGCATTTTGGACCAGGAAGGCGCAGAGTTCGAGATCCTGGTCGTTGACGACAATTCGTCCGACGGCAGCGCCGCGCTGGCCGAAGCGATGCTCAGGCCCGGCGACCGACTGATACGTAACCCCTGTCGCCTCGGCCTGAACGGAAACCACAACAGGTGCCTCACATTGGCGCACGGAAGCTGTGTGCAATTCGTCCACGGCGATGACTGGCTGCTTCCGGGTGCTCTGCAGACGCTTGCCCGCTACTTCGACGATCCGGCGGTTGGCCTGGCCTTCGCTCCGCGGCGTGTGGTGAGCGACGACAGCGACTGGCAGCGCCGATACGGGTCAATGCACCACCATTTCCGCACGCTCCGAGAGCACAACCATGGCCCGTCGCTCGTCACACAGATGATCTTGGGTGGACGAGGATTGCACAATTGGATCGGTGAACCGACCTGCGTCATGTTCCGGCGTCAACTGGCGCTCGACGCAGGAGGGTTCCGCGACGATGTCTACCAACTCGTCGATCTGGACATGTGGTTGCGCCTCATGCTGCGATCGGCGGTTTGCTTTGCGCCAGAACCGCTTTCGGTACGCAACCACACCACCACGTCCGAGAGCGGACGCAACCTGGTCACACGGCGGTGGTGGCTCGACCAACTGCGTGTGCTCACCTGGATGCTCATAGACCCGGCATCGCCCCGCATCGTTCGCATCATCGCGGCGATGTGGTGGACACCCGCATGGCTGAGGCTGGCCCAGGAGATCGCGTTCTACGGGCCGGATCGATGGTCGCGAATGAAAATCTTGACAATGGCACCTTTTCGTGAGTTCGCCCACGCCCGACGGATAAGAGACGCGACGGGGATAAGAGGTCCAGTCTGTTAGCTAGGACGGCGTGGCGTTCGGCCTCACCCAGGCAGGCGCTCCGCAGCCGAGCCGGTCCATGTTCATTTGAATGAGTTCGTAAGGGTAGAGCGCGTGCTGTTCGATGAAGTCCCTCAACTGTGCCATGGAGTCGTGCCAGGGCTGGTTGTACCGGGGCAGAATTGTTTTGAGAAACGGATACCGCAGATGTTCGATGAGGCCGTCCCAGAAGTAAAGGGTGTTATTCATGGGCGGCCCCGAGAACCTACTAGCCCACTGATGTGCCGGTGAGCGCCCGTACGTTGCTTCTATGGTGGCGGCGGAGATGAAAGGTTTGATCATCAGCCCTGCTTCGCGAGCACGCCCAGATAGGCCGATTTCGTATCGCCGGATGAGTGCGTGCTTATTGACGATGTATCGGAAGCCATTCCAGAAGTCGTTGAGGAAGGGGCGGGTACGCGCATTGAGATCCCAGACAAGAAAAAAAGATTGCAGGTGGGGTAGGTACTCGGCGCTTTCGATGGCGCCGTACATGTCTGCATCGTGAAAAAAACTCCACATCTCTTCGATGGGGAAGAGTGGTCCGAACACGCTGTCATTGGCAATGACCAAGCGATCGAACTGGTCGAGCGACCAGCCACGCTGCCTGACGATATGCCAAGCCAAATGCCACGAACCGAAGTCCAATGAAAGCGTGTGGCGGGTGTAGATGCCGGCGCATAAGGGGCGGATGGGAGCGACGGACTCACGCGTGAGGCTCGGCGAGCCCGACACGAAAACGATCGTTGCCCCGAGTCCGTGCAGCGCCTCCAGGTAATACACGACGTAAGGATCAACGACGCCCTGCGGATCGAAGTGCGCGAAGAAAACAAGCGTGCGCCGGCCAGATGGAGGCACCGGTGGAAGGTCCTGGTAGGTTTCGCAGACGAAGCGCAGCGCGTCACCGCCTAAGCGGTAGCGCAGGGCGGCCAGGTGGGCACCGCGGTCAGAGGTGCGGGGCGGCATGCTTGCAGACTTCACAGTGACCTCATCGCGTCTGGCGAATGCCTAGCCACACGCCGGGTTGATGTCCGGCTTTTTCCTAGCCAGCGCGAAGAAGTCGGTCCGAGTGGTGGTCGTATCCAAGGTCTCAAAGCCGACATACTGCAGCATTTCCTCGATCAGGCGGACATCGAACACATGATGATGATGAAGGGTGCGGTTCTGGAAATTCTTCAGGCTCCGCTCTCTGAAATGCGTCAAATCGCCGGCGGGCGGGTCCCGCCGTAAATCGTGCGCGCTCAAGATTTCGTCGAGATGGGTGAGATCGTCTTCGCCGACGTCACGAGTGAAGTCCTCCACTAAGTGCTCAAACGGGGTGACCGGGCGTCGGTGGTCGAAGTTGCTCTTCTTGTTGGGAAGGACGAGCACAAGCCCGCCCCCGGCCTTGATGACCCTTTTCCATTCCCTCAAGGCTTTGAGAGGGTTGGCGACGTGCTCGAGGCAGTTCGACGACAACAGGAAATCGTAATGCTCAGAAGCGATTTGGCTGAGGTCGGTCGCTTCGGAGACAAATTGGCGTCCGAGGGCGTCGCCGCCGTAGCCGAAGCTCTGGCCGGGCGTGATGCGGCCCTCCCAGATCGTGTCGGTGGAAAAGTTCACCCCATCTAACCCCCCGCGCATCGGTACAAGGGCAGCACCGTGTGGAAGAGCTTGCTCGGCCCTCCGACCTCGATTCCATACTTGCCCTCGACGAGAGGCAGGTACTTCGGGCGGAAGGGCAGTCGCCATCGGGCATACTTCATTGCGAAGAACGCGTCGGCTGCCGATTGTGGTACGAATTCCTTGATTGCCTGCCGCAATATCTTCCTTCTCTGTCAAACAACGGCCACGTAACACGCCGAATCGGCCGATACTCGGTCGAGCCCGGAACCTGCGGGCCAATCAAACGTGCCACACATATCCTGGTGTGCAGGATCCGACGATAGTCGCTGCACCCACACGAGTTTCACAGAGTATGCAGCCATTGTAGTGGGAACTCTCCGATTAGGGAGCGATGTGGAGGTGGTCAAGAATCTTTCCGAGGCGAAGTTCGGACTTGATGCTGGCGCGGCGCAGGTGATACAGGGTGTCACCATAGCCGCCTTCGATGTCGGCCAATCTTGCTTCCAGGGCTACGATGCGACGTTCCAATGTTTGAATCGATGCCACGCGAGTTAGTCCCTTCCCGAGTTGGTGCCGGTTTTGTGGTCGGCTCGTTGTGCTGGTCGGGCCGCAGTAGTTCAGCGGAGTCGACGTAGCGTGATATTTCTGCGGCTTGCTTCGA
>NZ_JBYCKY010000428.1:0-5332 GCF_057473605.1 Mycobacterium sp. TH-M82
TCGCGAACACGTCAGTTGGGCGCTAGCCTCGGATACCTTGGAGTTCGTCGACCTGGAGGACGTCCCTGGCGTGTTCCGGGAACGGCTGCCGCGGATCAGCCTGGATTCGCTGCCGGAGCAGGGCGCGTGGCTGCAACCGTTCCGGCCGCTGACCTCGCTGCTGACCCCACGTAGGTGACAACTGGAAAACCTGGAAAGCAACGTGCGAAGGTCGGCACAGATTCGGCACAGATGCAGTAAGGAGCGTGAGTGTTCGCCTGGTGGGGTCGAACCGTATATCGCTACCGGTTCATCGTAATCGGGGTGATGGTAGCACTCTGCCTCGCCGGCGGGGTGTTCGGCATGAGTCTGGGCTCACACCTCACCCAAAGCGGCTTCTACGACGACGCCAGCGAGTCGGTGAAGGCCTCGGTGCTGGCCGACCAGGTCTACGGCCGCGATCGTACCGGCCATATCGTGGCGGTGTTCCCCGCCCCCGAGGGGAAGACCGTCGACGACCCGGCCTGGTCGAAAACGATCACCGGCGAACTCGACACCTTCGTCGATGATCACCCGGACCAGGTCATCGGATGGGCGGGCTATCTGCGGGCACCCGACTCGAAGAACCAGGTCGTCCAGGGCATGAAGACCGCCGACAAGAAGTACACCTTCGTGTCCATCCCGCTCAAGGGCGATGACGACGACACCATCCTGAGCAACTACAAGGACGTCGAACCGGATCTGCGGAAGCTCGACGGCGGCGCGGTGCAGCTTGCCGGGCTGCAGCCGGTGGCCGACGCACTGACCGGCACCATCGCCGACGACGAGAAGCGGATGGAGGTGCTGGCGCTGCCGCTGGTGGCGGTGGTGCTGTTCCTGGTGTTCGGCGGTGTGGTCGCCGCCTGCCTGCCGGTGCTGGTCGGCGGCCTGAGCATCGCCGGTTCGCTGGGCATCCTGCGCCTGACGGCCATGTTCGGGCCGGTGCACTTTTTCGCCCAGCCGGTGGTGACGCTGGTTGGTCTCGGGGTCGCGGTCGACTACGCCCTTTTCGTGGTGAGCCGCTTCCGGGAGGAGATCGCCGAAGGCTACGACACCGCGGTCGCGGTGCGCCGCTCGGTGATCACCGCCGGCCGCACGGTGACGTTCTCGGCGGTGCTGATTGCCGTGTCGGGGGTCAGCATGCTGGTGTTCCCGCTGGGCTTCTTGCGGTCGCTGACCTACGCGCTGATCGCGTCGGTCATGCTCTCGGCGATCCTGTCGATCACGATCCTGCCGGCCGCGCTCGGCATCCTCGGTGAACACGTCGATGCACTCGGTGTGCGAACCCTGTTCCGGGTGCCGTTCCTGGCGGACTGGAAAGTGTCCCGCGCGTATCTGAACTGGCTGGCGGACCTGCTGCAGAAAACCAAGACCCGGGAAGAAGTCGAACACGAGTTCTGGGGGAAACTGGTCAACCGCGTGATGAAGCGGCCACTGTTGTTCGCCGTCCCCATCATCGCCGCCATGGTTGTGCTGATCGTCCCGCTCGGCAAAATCACGCTCGGCGGTTTCAGCGAGAAGTATCTGCCGCCGGGCAACCCGGTACGCCAGGCTCAGGAGCACTTCGACCGGCTCTTCCCCGGCTATCGCACCGAGCCGCTGACCCTGGTGATCGTCAACGACGACCACAGGCCGGTCACCGAGGCGCAGCTCGCCGACATCCGCAATCGGGCAATGGCGCTCAGCGGCTTCACCGACGCCAACGACCATCCCGACGACATGTGGCAGCAACGCTCCTACGCTGAAGGCGGGTCGAAGGATCCGTCGGTCCGGGTCATCCAGAACGGTCTGGTCAACCGCAACGACGCGGCAAAGAAGCTCAGCGAGTTGCGCTCCATTCCCGTCCCCCGCGGGCTCAGCGTTTTGGTGGGCGGCACCCCGGCGCTGGAACAGGACTCGATCCACAGCATATTCGGCAAGTTCCCGCTGATGCTGCTGATCCTGTTGAGCACCACCATGCTGCTGATGTTCCTGGCGTTCGGGTCGCTGGTGCTGCCGGTCAAGGCGACGGTGATGACCACGCTCACGCTGGGCTCGACGATGGGCATCCTGACCTGGATCTTCGTCGACGGACACCTGTCGAAGCTACTCAATTTCACGCCCACCCCGCTGTCCGCGCCGGTGATCGGAATGATCGTCGCGATCGTTTTCGGCCTGTCCACCGACTACGAGGTTTTTCTGGTCTCCCGGATGGTCGAGGCGCGCGAGAATGGCATGTCCACCGCGGAGGCCGTCCGCATCGGCACCGCGGCCACCGGCCGCATCATCACCGCAGCCGCGGCGGTCCTTACCGTGGTCGCCGGTTCGTTCGTCTTCTCCGAGCTGGTCATGATGAAATATCTGGCGTTCGGTCTGATGGCGGCGCTGCTGCTGGACGCCACCGTGGTGCGAATGTTCCTGGTGCCGTCGGTGATGAAACTGCTCGGCGACGACTGCTGGTGGGCGCCGCGGTGGATGCAAGTCGTCCAGAACCGGATCGGGCTGGGCGAGTTCAGCCTGCCCGACGAACGCAAACGGCCCGCTGTCCGTAGCTCGCGCCCCAGGCAGGTGCTGGCCGACACGAACGCGGACGCACCGACCGGGCGGAAACCCCCCGCGCCACACGACCCCACCCACCCGGCCATGCAAGCGCCGGCGGGTTCCAAGACTGCCGGCACAGGCACCCCGTCGGACGCGGGCACCACCCAGATGCGGGTCCAGGAGCGGGCTCACGACCACCCGGAGCCCCCGACAACTCGCTTGCGCACCGCCGACCGCACCCCCGATCGCGAAATCGAGTCCTCGCTTGGCGAGGTGCGTCCGGCGGACACAGACGACACAGACGACACAGACGACACAGACGACACAACAGCCATCCCGACGCAGGACTGCGGGGACACCCAGGACGCCACCGAGAAGCTGACCGCCCAGCCCGAGCCCGGCAACGGCGCCGAGAAGCCCCGGCTGCGCCGCGGCAGCGGCGGTCTCAGCGCTGCGGAGCTGCTGCGGCGCGAAGGCCGGTACTGACTACCGACGACCGGCCGATCAGCTTCGGTCTGCACTGGACCCGCTGGCGCCGATCAGCGTCCGCACCGCCCGGTCCACAAAGGCGATCGTGGGAACCGCCAGCAGGGCGCCGACGATGCCGGCCAGTATTCCGCCGGCCGAAATACCGAGCACCACCGCCAACGGGTGGATCGACACCGCACGCCCCATCACCAGCGGCTGCAACACATGCGTTTCCAGCTGGTTCACGGCGATGATCAGTCCCAGGGTGATCAGCCCGTAAACCCAGCCCTTGGCGATCAGGGCGACCAGCACAGCCAGGAGTCCACTGAGCACCGCACCGACCAACGGACTGAAGGCGCCCAGGAACACCAGCGACGCCAGCGGCAGCGCCAGCGGCACGGCCATGACTACCAGGCCGATGCCGACGCCGACCGCATCGACCAGCGCCACCAGGAACGTCGCCCGCACGTACCCGACCAACGACTCCAACCCGGCGATGCCTGCGGCGTGCACCTTCTCGCGCGCCTCACCCGGGAAGATCTTGACGGTGAATCGCCAGATGTTGCGCCCGTCGTAAAGAAAGAAGATCACCGTGAACAGCGTCAGGAAGGCTCCGGTGACGATCTTGGTGATCGTTTCGGCCGTCGACAGCGCTCCACTGGTCAGCTTGGCCTGATTGTCGCGTAGCGTGCCGATCGCGGTGTTGCCGGCGCTGTCGATCTGCTCTCGACTCAGGTGCAGCGGGCCTTCGACCAGCCACCGCTGGGTCGAGTTGATCACCTGGGTCACCTGCTCGACCAGGCCCGGAACACCGTCGACGAACTCGTCGATCACGAAGCTCAAAATGCCGGTGAGGACGGCCAGACCACCCAGCACCAGCAGAAAAACCGCCAGCCCCCGGGCCACCCCGTGCCGGTCCAGCCAGTCGACACCGCGCAGCAGCAGCGCGGACAGCAGCAACGCCAGCGCCACCGGAACGAAGATCACCTCGAGGCGTCTGACGATCAACAGCACCGCCACTATCGCGGCCAGCACAATCAGCAGTCGCCACGCCCACGCCGCGGCCCGGCGGACCATCGGATGAACAGCCTCGGCTGCGCTAAGACTTGACCTGTTATCGGTCATGCCGCCCTCACCTTGGTGAAGGCGCCGGTGCCCGTGCTGCCACAGCGACCATGAAACCATCCCGCACCGACATGAACCTGCTGCCACACCGATGGCGGCCCGTCGCCACATTTACGGCGCGGAGCACGTCGAATTCCGGTCGCGTAACGACGAGGTCACGTGTTCTGCGGGGGGGTAGTTATTCGAGCCTTAACGGTTACCCTGAAGCACGTGCCGTACGACGCGCGCCCGGCCAGCCGCGGGACGCAGGAATGGTTGCCCCGCGAACGGGTGGGGCCCCCGGCTCGCAGCAGCTATTGGTGGGTCCGCTGGGTGATCATCGGCGTTGTCGCGGTCGTGCTAGCGGTCGAAGTCGTGCTGGTCTGGGACCAGCTGGCCAAGGCATGGCAGAGCCTCTGCCGCGCCGACCGATGGTGGTTGCTGGCGGCGGCCCTGGCAGCCGCTGCGTCGATGCACAGCTTCGCCCAGATTCAGCGCACCCTGCTGCGTTCTGCCGGGGTGCACGTCAAGCAGTGCCGATCCGAAGCAGCCTTCTACGCCGCCAACTCGCTTTCCACCACACTGCCCGGTGGGCCGGTGCTGTCGACGACCTTCCTCTACCGGCAGCAGCGGCTGTGGGGGGCCTCCCCGGTGGTGGCGTCGTGGCAGCTGGTGATGTCGGGTGTGCTGCAAGCGGTCGGGCTGGCGGTGCTCGGCCTGGGCGGCGCGTTCTTCCTCGGTGCCAAGAACAACCCGTTCTCGCTGCTGTTCACTCTGGGTGGCTTCGTCGCGTTGTTGCTGCTGGCCCAGGCGGTCGCATCGCGACCGGAGTTGATCGACGGGATCGGGGTCCGCGTCGTGTCCTGGGTCAACTCGGTGCGCGGCAAGCCGGCCGAAACCGGCGTGGCGAAGTGGCACCAATTGCTCACCCAGCTGGAGTCGGTCAGCCTCGGCCGGCGGGACCTGTCGGTGGCGTTCGGCTGGTCGCTGTTCAACTGGGTCGCCGACGTCGCCTGCCTGGCGTGCGCAGCCTACGCCGCCGGTGGTGACGCCTCGGTCGCCGGGTTGACGGTGGCCTACGCCGCCGCCCGCGCGGTCGGCACCATCCCCTTGATGCCGGGCGGACTGCTGATGGTCGAAGCGGTGCTGGTGCCGGGGCTGGTGTCCAGCGGCATGTCGTGGCCCGACGCCATCTCGGCGATGCTGGTCTATCGGCTGATCA
>NZ_JBYCKY010000429.1:0-5381 GCF_057473605.1 Mycobacterium sp. TH-M82
CAGGTAAACCGCCGCCATCAGTTATCCGATGTGCAGCGGGTCGATCTGGACCCGCACCGGGGGGTGGGATTGGCGGGCGCTGAGCACACCGACCCCGCGGCGCAGGGCCGCCGCCAGCGCCAGGCCGCTGCCGGCGCCGTCGCGGCCGACCCGGACCAGCATCCGGATCACCTCGGTGCCGGCCGGGATGCCCGGCGGGCGCCGTGCCCCCGGCGGTAACGGCACCGGGCCGAGCAGCTCGGCGCACTCGGGCAGCCGGGCCTCGTCCAACAGCGCCGTCACCGAGTCCGCGTCGCCGTCGACGGCGGCGATGTGCACGGCCGGCGGCAGCCCGACCTCGGCGCGGGCGGCCAGTTCGGCGTCGGCGTGGCCGACCGGATCCCACCGGATCAGCGCCTGCACGGTCGGGATGGACGCGTCGGCGACCACCGTCACCACCCCGCCGTCGCCGCGGGCGTGCACCAGCGCCGCGGCGGCCATCCATCGCCGCAGGGTGTCCGCGGCCGCACGCAGGTCTTGGCGTCCCAGCAGCGCCCAGCTGTCCAGCAGCAGCGCCGCCCCGTACCCGCCGGGGGCATACGGCTCGGCGCCGGGGGTGGCGATCACCAGGGCCGGGCCGGTGCCGATCCGGGTCACCACGGTGTCGCCCGCCGAGGTGATCACCGTGGTGCCCGGAAAGGCCCGGCCCAGCTCTTCGGCGGTGCGCCGGGCGCCGACGACCACCGCGCGCACCGCACCCGACCCGCAGCGCGCGCACCGCGGCGCGGCATCGGCCCGGCCGCACCAGCGGCACTCGGCCCGCCCGGCCCGCCCGGTCCAGCGGCCGGACAGTGACAGCGGGCCGGTGCAGTGCCGGCACCGGGCTATCGCGCGGCAGCGTCCACACGCCAGCGACGGCACATAGCCGCGCCGCGGCACCTGCACCAACACCGGCGAGTCGGCCTGCAGTGCGCTGCGGGCGGCGCGCAAGGCGACCAACGGCAGCCGGGCGGTGCGGGCCGCCGGATCACGCTGCTCGGCGTAACCGTCGTCGTCGAGGGCGACCACTCGTGGGGTGGCCGCCCGCACCGCCGAGCGCGGAGCGACCACGTCGTGCGCCCATCCGCTGGCCACCAGCGCCTGGGCTTCGGCGGTGCGGGCGTACCCGCCGATCAGTGCGGCGCAGCCGCACAGGTGCGCCCGCAGCATCGCCACCTCGCGGGCATGCGGGTAGGGCGCCCGCGGTTCGGCCAGCGTGTCGTCCCCGTCATCCCACACCATGACCAACCCCAGGTCGGCGAGCGGGGCGAACACCGCGCTGCGGGTCCCGATCACCAGCCGCGCGCTGCCCCGCAGCACCGCCAGCCAGCGCCGGTAGCGGGCGGCCGGACCCAGCCCCGCCGACAGCGCGACCACGCTGGACTCGTCGATCCGCGCGGTGGCGGCGTGCCGCAGCGCGTCCACGTCGCGCTGGTCGGGCACGACCACCAGCGCGGTTCGCCCGGTCTGGATGGTTCGCGCGGCGGCGTCGGCGTACCGGTCGGCCCACGCTTCGCCCGGCAGCGCCTGCCAGACGGCTCGGGCGGCCCTGCCCTGACCCAGCGCGTCCAGAAATTGACCCCCCCGGTCGTAGCGCTGCCAGCCCGCCGGGTCGACCGATGTCACAACGGGCAGGCTTGGCGCCGTTGCAGTTTCGCGTTCCACTCGGGCGTGGCGAGGCGGCACCGCCAGCCGCAGCACGTCGGCGCGACTACCGGCGTACCGGGCGGCGACCGCCTCGGCCAGGTGCCGGATCTCGGCGGTGAGCACCGGCTCACCCGAGACCACCCGCTCCAGCCGACCCAGCTTGCCGGCGTGGTCGGTGTCGGCGCGGCGCTCCCACACGAACGCGTCGACCAGTCGGCCGTGGAACCGTACCCGCACCCGCACACCGGGCCGGGCAGCGGCCGACTGCTCGTCGGTGACCAGGTAGTCGAACTCGCGGTCCAGGTGCGGCACCGACAGCATCGGCAACACCCGTGCGATGGGTGCTGCCACCTCAGCGGTGTGCTGGACCTCGACGCTCACCAAGCAGGTTTAGCAGACAGGGCCGACACAGGGTTTCATGCGCGCGCGCAACTTTGCGGTTACCGGATGGCGCCACTTCGTGTGGTCTACCGGTCCACCGGTCTACTGAGGCACGTCTGCGGCGCCGGGTTGGCCCGGGATGTCGTCACCGCCCGCGGAGGCGACCACGGTGTCGAGCCTGACTGTTGACCGTCTCTCTGGGTGGCGACCACGGACCGCTTTATCGTCACCGGGGGCGCCGACGGGCCGCTACAGGCGACGGTGTTCGTCTGCATCATCAGCGTGCACATGAATGCCGGAGTCCCCGGTGAGCGCCCCGCCACGGCCAGCGGATCGTGGGCATGGTGACGGCCGAATCCTTGATTGTCGTCCACACTGACGATCGGCGGCCAGATAGGTTGGCCCCAACACGAATTGGCCCCTGACGGATTCCGCTTGTGGTAGGTAAAGCTGGTGAACCATGACTGTCGACCGCAGCGGTGATCGTCACCCGAACCGCCGAGCTGGCCGAGGACCATCTCAACGCTGGCACGCTGCACTGCCCACGATGCGCCGGCCGGCTCGCCAAATGGGGGTTTGGCCGGCGCCGCACGATCCGCTCCCACGGCACGGCGACAGTGACGCTGCGACCACGGCGGGTGCGCTGCTCGGACTGCGAGTCCACCCACATCGTGTTGCCGACGGCATTCCAGGCCCGCCATGCCGACACCACAGCGGTGATCGGCCAGGCACTGCTGCACAAGGTCAACGGACTGGGCTACCGGCGCATCGCCGCCCGCATCCACCGATCCGAGTCGACCGTTCGTCGCTGGCTGCGTCGCGCCACACCCAAGCACCTGCACTGGATGTACCAGCGTGGCGCGCAGCGGCTGATCGAGGTAGCCCCCGACGCCTTCGCTGAACTGCGATTCGTCGGCCACCAACTGCGCGACACCCTGTCGGTGCTCTGTGCCGCCGCCTACTGGGACCGCCACCGGCTCGGCTTACCCGACCCGCCCCGGACGATGGTCGGCATCTACACCCTGGGCAGGCTGCTCGCCCCGCCAGACTGATCGCGCCACTTCCCCGGGTGCATCGACCCTGAGGGGCCTCGCCGTGCCGGCACCTCGCACCACCGCGTCGATCCTGCCCGCCAACCCTTTCGTCGTCACCAACAACGCCGGATCGCGGCGTCATCACAGCCACGACCGCGTCACCCCGCCGAGCACCGCGTCACCCTGCCCAACAACGGCCAGAAACTCGTCGTCAATCACCGTGACGCCGTCATCGTCATCCTCAGCGACGGCCAACAATCGCGTCCGACACCGCGAAACACACCGCCCCCACCGCCGTCCACCGGGTCGGCAACCGGGCCAACAGCGCCGCGCAGACCATCGCGCCCGACACCCCGACATAGGCGATCACCGGCACCGTCAGCCCCTCACGGGCCAGCCCCGGCCAGAACCGCACCAGCAGCCCCACGCAGACCAGGCAGATCACCGCCACACCCGCCAACCGGCCCCGCGACGCGGCGGCCAACGGCACCAACGCGCCCAGAAAACACAAGTGCGCCAACAGAAATGCGGTCAGGCCGGCCACGAAGGACAGCTACCATCAAGGGATCACCAGTAACCAGTCACCGGCGGCCGACATCATCAGCGCCGGGATCAGCCACCGTGCTTCGCGCAGGATCGGATGCGCCGCGGCCGCCACCGTCAGCAGCACGGCCATCGAGGCCTTGAACGCGGGCTGTGCGAGCCAGTGCCCGGTCAGTTCGGTGCCGGGCAGCGAGCGCAGCGCGGTCGTCGTCAGGAAAATCCCGTACGCCAGGCCCACCCAACCGGCGACCGCCCAGGCCCCGGCCACCACCCGCGGCGGTGTTCCCATGCCGGCTGCCGACGCTGACCGTGCTGTGCACCCCATACTGCTGAAAGTACTGGACGTCGTTTTCGTACCGTTGCCTCTGGACGGCGGCTGGCGGCCTTGAAAACAGGTCTGCGGTCGCCCCCGCACGCTGGAAAAGAAGCCGGGCCGCCTACGGTGAGGGCATGGCTGAGGCTGCCCGACCCGACATCGACCCCGTGCTGAAGACACTGCTCGACGCGTTCTCACTGAGCTTCACCGCGGCCGACGGTGTCGACGTCGCCCGCGAGAAGCTGCATCAGCTCAAGGCGCCCCCGGAACTGCTGCCCGACCTGCGGATCGAGGAGCGCACCATCGGGCATGGCGACCTCACCGGCGTCCCAGTGCGCATCTACTGGCCGCCGAATGCCGGACCGGAGCCGTCACCGATGGTGGTGTTCTACCACGGCGGCGGCTGGTCGATCGGCGACCTGGACACCCATGACCCGGTAGCCCGGTCGCACGCCGTCGGTGCAGGGGCCATCGTGGTCTCCGTCGACTACCGGCTGGCCCCCGAGCACCCCTTCCCGGCCGCCATCGACGACTGCTGGGCGGCGCTGCAATGGGTGGGCGGGCACGCAGCCGAGTTGGGCGGCGACCGGAATCGGCTCGCGGTCGCCGGGGACTCGGCCGGCGGCAACATTGCGGCGGTGATGGCGCAGCTGGCCCGGGACAACGGCGGGCCCGCACTAGCGTTCCAGCTACTGTGGTATCCGTCGACCACGGCCGATTTAGCGCTGCCGTCGTTCACCGAGAATGCCGACGCGCCGATCCTGAACCGCGACGTGATCGACGCTTTCCTGGCCTGGTACGTGCCCGGTGTCGACATCCGCATCGACCCTATGACGCTGCCGGCCACCCTGGCACCGGCCAACGCCGTCGACCTTTCCGGCCTGCCACCCACCTACATCGCCACCGCCGAGCATGATCCGCTGCGCGACGACGGCGCCCGCTACGCCGAATTGCTGCGGGCCGCCGGGGTGCCGGTCGAGCTGCGCAACGAGCCGACCATGGTGCACGGCTTCGTCAGCTTCGCGCTGGTGGTGCCGGCCGCCGCCGAGGCGACCGATCGCGGGCTGGCGGCACTGCGGGCCGAGCTGCACCCCGGCCCATAGACCGCGAGCATGCACAAACTCGCACGCACCGGGCGCCGATCATGCGATTTTGTGCATGCTCGCGAGGGGAGAGCGGGCACTAAACCGCACGCTTGAGGTCGTCGGCCTTGTTCAGCTGCTCCCACGGCAGCTCGATGTCGGTGCGGCCGAAGTGGCCGTAGGCGGCGGTCTGCGCATAGATCGGCCGCAGCAGGTCCAGGTCGCGGATGATTGCGCCGGGCCGCAGGTCGAACACCTCCGAAATCGCCTTCTCGATCTTGATCGGGTCGACGGTCTCGGTGCCGAAGGTCTCGACGAACAAGCCGACCGGGGCGGCTTTGCCGATGGCGTAGGCGACCT
>NZ_JBYCKY010000430.1:0-8552 GCF_057473605.1 Mycobacterium sp. TH-M82
CCGCACAGCCGGCCGGTGGCCACCTCCGCCCCGGAACGTTTATGCGCCTTGAACTTCGACCCCATTCGCGCGGCCAGCCGGTCGGCGACCATGAAGCCCAGGTTGTGCCGGGTGCGGGCATAGTGCGGTCCTGGGTTGCCCAGGCCGACCACCAGCGCGAGGGGCGGCTCGGCCACGTCGCGACCCGCTTACTCGGTGTCGGACGCCGTCGAACCGGAGGCCTCGGTCTCGGCAGCACCCTCGCCCTCGGCCTCCGGTCCGGCAGCCTCGGCGGCGGCCGCCGGCTCCGGTTCCTCGGCGGTGGGCGCAGTGACGACGTTGACCACCAGCAACTCCGGGTCGGACACCAGGCTCACGCCCGCGGGCAGGTCGAGACCCCCGGCGGTGAACTGGGTGCCGGGTTCGGCACCCTCGACCGAGACCCGCACCTGGTCGGGAATGGACAGCGCCTCGGCTTCGATCTCGACGGTGTTGCTCTCCTGGGTGACCAGGGTGCCGGGAGCGGCGTCGCCCACGACGGCGATGGTGACCTCGACGGTCACTTTCTCACCGCGGCGCACCATGAGCAGGTCGGCATGCTCGATGGTGCGGCGGATCGGGTGGATGTCCAGCGCTTTGGTCAGCGCCAACTGCGCTTTGCCGTTGATGTCGAGGGTGAGCACCGCGTTGGTGCCGGCGTGCCGGAGTACGGCGGCGAACTCGTGCGCGGGCAGCTCCAGATGCTGCGGTTCGGTGCCGCGCCCGTAGAGGACGGCGGGAATCTTGCCGTTGCGCCGTGCCCGGCGGGACGCCCCCTTGCCGGTCTTGGTCCGCACCGCTGCGGTGAGCTGATTGGTTGCGGATTTGGCCATCGGTCGCTCCTCTGATCACCGGGTATGTGCATCGGTGCACGGCCAGATCACGACAACGCCTGGGTTCTCGCCGATAACGGCGACCCGGAAAGGCCGGGCCGCCCTCGCCGTCACGCCTGGCCAGGTTAACGTACCGGGGCCCCGAGCCGAAATTCAGTCTGGGGCTCCTTGGGTGAGCTGCTCGGACTTACCTGGCCCTACTTGGCCGTCACGGTGAATCCGTCGATGATTTTCTCGACGTCGAGAGCCTGCGCGGCAGCCTGGTCGGCCAGTGTCGCGATCGTCAGTTGAACCAGATAGTGCTGGAGCGATCCGGTGGCTCTCCCGGTAGCGAGCACCATCCGGAACCAGGTGTGTACGCGCTGTCCGTCCAGGTCCTGGCTGCCCTGGATCATTACCGACGGGAAGCCGTGAAAGTCGTCGGTGGAGGTGTCCAGCTTATGGAAGTTCTGCGACAGTTCGGCGTCGGCAAGGACGTGGTCCGCCAACTCTGCGGCGTTCACTTTCCCGGTGAGCATTAACACTGTCAGCATGGCCGTCGGATAGGTCTTGCCCTTGCCGATCACCGTGCTGCCCGGCAGGGGCGTCGGGTTATCTCGCTTCGACCAGCCCGCGGGTGTCGGTATCGACACGGTCAGATCGGTCAGGGAGTCCGGTGCCATCGGTTCGGCACGGACGCCTTGTTCCTCCAGGTATTTTCCGAGTGGTACCGGCGTCTCGGTCGGCGTCGCAGTGCTGCTGGTAGTCCAGATCGCCTGGTAATCGGGTGTTTTAGGGCCGCATCCGACAGCCAGCGCCGAGCACACCAGCATTGCGACAACCACCGCCCGGGGGGTCACAGAATCTCGCAGGCCGCATCGACCGGGCGGTCGGGGCGGGACATTTATGCGTCCCCGTCGAATAGTCCTGTGACCGAACCGTTTTCGAAAACAGCCTGAATGGTGCGGGCCAGCAGGGGTGCGATGGACAGCACGGTGAGCTGGGGAAAGCGCTTGTCGTCGCCAATCGGCAGCGTGTTGGTGACGATCACCTCGCGCGCGCCGCAGGCCGCGAGCCGCTCAGCGGCGGGTTCGGACAACACACCGTGGGTGGCAGCGATGATGACATCCCCGGCGCCGTCGTCGTGCAGCAGCTGCACCGCGGCCGCGATGGTGCCGCCGGTGTCGATCATGTCGTCGATGAGAACGCAGGTCTTTTGTGCGACTTCGCCGACGACGCGGTTGGACTTCACCTGGTTGGGCACCTGTGGGTCGCGGGTTTTGTGGATGAAGGCGAGCGGGACGCCACCCAGCGAGTCCGCCCACTTCTCGGCGACGCGCACCCGGCCGGAGTCGGGGGAGACCACCACGATGTCGTGGCTTGCGTAGTGGTCTTTGATGTAGCCGATCAGCAGGGCTTGGGCGCGCATGTGGTCGACGGGCCCGTCGAAGAACCCCTGAATCTGGTCGGTGTGCAGGTCGACGGTGACGATCCGGTCGGCGCCGGCGGTCTTGAGCAGGTCGGCCACCAGGCGTGCGGAAATCGGTTCGCGGCCCCGGTGCTTCTTGTCCTGGCGGGCATATGGGTAAAACGGCACGATCGCGGTGATCCGCTTGGCACTGCCCCGTTTCAGCGCGTCAAGCATGATCAACTGCTCCATCAGCCACTTGTTCAGTGGCGCCGGGTGGGACTGCAACACGAAGGCGTCGCAGCCGCGCACCGATTCCTCGAAACGGACGAAGATCTCGCCGTTGGCGAAGTCGCGGGCGGTCTGAGCGGTGACCGAGACGTCGAGCTCCTTGGCGACCTGCTCGGCCAGCTCCGGGTGTGCCCGGCCCGCGAAGAGCATCAGGTTCTTGCGGTTGTCTATCCAGTCGTGGCTCACGTGCCGCCCCCGCCGTCGGAGATCATCGATGACTCTTGTCTGACGGGCCTAATCCTACGTAGCGCAGTGTGCGGTCCGCCGCCGTATCCGCACGAGCCAATCAGGTCCACGTCGTCTGGTCCGGGTTGTCGCCGTGCGCCTTCTCGGCGGCTTGTGCCGCGGCGCTGCCCGTACGATTGCGCTGCACCCAGTTCTCGATGTTGCGCTGCGGGCCGGCCGATACCGCGAGCGCGCCCGGGGGCACATCGTGGCGCAGCACGGTGCCGGCGCCGGTGTAGGCGCCGTCGCCGACGGTGACCGGTGCGACGAACATGGTGTCCGACCCGGTGCGGACGTACGAGCCGACAGTGGTGCGGTGCTTCGCTTCACCGTCGTAGTTGACGAAGACGCTGGACGCGCCGATGTTGGAGTGCTCACCGATGTCGGCGTCGCCGACATAGGTCAGGTGCGGCACTTTGGTTCCGGTGCCGATGGTGGAGTTCTTGGTCTCGACGAAGGCCCCCAGCTTGCCGTCGGCGCCGAGCACCGTGCCGGGACGCAGGTAGGTGAACGGCCCGACCGTCGCGGCGGCGCCAATAGACGCCGAGACGGCGTGACTGCGGATCACCGATGCGCCGTCGCAGACATGGGTGTCGGTCAGGGTGGTGTCCGGCCCGATCGTGCAGTGCTCGCCGATTTTCGTCTGGCCCAGCAGCTGGGTGCCGGGTGCGATGACGGTGTCGCGGCCGATGGCCACGTCGACGTCGACCCAGGTGGTGGCGGGATCGACGACCGTGACGCCGGCCAGCTGGTGGGCGGCGACGATGCGGTGGTTGAGCTCGGCGCCCAGGTCGGCCAGCTGGACCCGGTTGTTGACGCCGGCCACCAGCGCGCTGTCGTCGACATGTTGGGCGTGCACCACCTGACCGTCTTGACGGATGATCCCGATGACGTCGGTGAGGTAGCGCTCATGTTGGGCGTTGTCCGGACTCAGCCGGGTCAGCGCCGAACGCAGCGTGGCGACGTCGAAGGCGTACACCCCCGCATTGACCTCGCGAATCTCGGCCTGTGACGGGGTGGCGTCGGCCTGTTCGACGATGGCGATCACCTCCCGATCCTGGGTGCGCAGGATGCGGCCGTAGCCTTCTGGGTCGGCCAGCGTGGTGGTCAACACGGTGACCGCGGCCGGGGCGCTGTGGTGGGCGGTGACCAGGTGTGCAAGCGTGCCGGCGTCCAGCAGCGGAATATCACCGGAGGTGACGACGACCGTGCCGGCGAAGTCGTCGGGCAGCGCCGACAGACCGCACAGCACGGCGTGCCCGGTGCCGAGTTGCTGCTCCTGCAACGCAGTGTCGATCCGGCATCCCAGCGCACCGGCCAGCTCGCCGACGGCGGCAGCGATGCGGTCACTGTGCCGGCCCAGCACGACGATCAGGTGCTGTGGCGCCGTCTTGGCGATCGCGTGCAGGCAGTGTGACAGCATGCTTCGTCCGGCCAGGGTGTGCAGCACCTTCGGGGTATCCGAGGCCATCCGGGTGCCGTCCCCGGCCGCCAAGACCAGGACCGCAGTTTCGCCAGTCTCACCAGACTCGTCTTGCGCTGTCACCTCACCTCCCTGCCTCCTTCGGCGCGAGCGTGCGCGTCCCCGGGCGACACGCCGGGCGGCTGCCCGGTTTCGCGCACGCTCGCGGTCAAAGCCGGCCGCAGCTCCGTCGCCAGGACTCGAACCTGAACTCTCAGAACCAAAATCTGATGTGCTGCCGATTACACCACGACGGATCGCTGTTTCGCTGTGACGATACCCTGATAGCCGTGGCTGCTCCGGGCAAGGATGGGCACCCTCCGCGGGCCAGGATGACCGGTAGTGAGCGGCGTCACCAGCTCATCGACGTCGCGCGGTCGTTGTTCGCTGTGCGTGGCTATGACGGCACCTCCATCGAGGAGATCGCGCAGCGGGCCAGTGTGTCCAAACCGGTGGTCTACGAACATTTCGGGGGCAAGGAAGGGCTGTACGCGGTGGTCGTCGACCGAGAGATGTCGGCGTTGCTGGACGGGATCACCTCGTCGCTGACCCGCTCGACCAACAACCGGTCCCGGCTGCGCATCGAACGGGTGGCGCTCGCGTTGCTGACCTATGTCGACGAACGCACCGACGGATTTCGCATCCTCATTCGTGACTCCCCGGCATCGATCAGTGCGGGTACCTACTCCTCTCTGCTCAACGATGCGGTCAATCAGGTGTCGTCGATCCTGGCCGGCGACTTCTCCCGGCGCGGCCTGGACCCCGAGCTTGCGCCGCTGTACGCCCAGGCGTTGGTCGGGTCGGTGTCGATGACCGCGCAGTGGTGGCTGGACGTGCGGGAGCCCAAGAAAGAAGTGGTAGCCGCGCATCTGGTCAATCTGTGCTGGAACGGACTGACCCACCTGGAGGCCGACCCGATCCTGCTTGACGAGTAGCGGGAAGTCACCAGTGCTCGAGGTCGAATGCCGCGCGGATTGCCTGAGAGAGCGCCATTTCCTGGTCAGGCAACAGGTAGCCGATCTGACGTCCAATCGCAGCGGTGGGCACGGTGGAGATGTTGTCGCAGCTGACAGCCGACTTCTGCTGCAGTCCGTTCTGAGTGCCAACGCCGACCTCGGTAGACAGACCGCGAACCGTGCTCGTGATGGGCGCGATGGTCACCCGAGCCAGATGCGGCCGCACCAGTTCGCGAGTCAGGATCACGACGGGCCGCGTCTTATCGAGGTGGGCGAGGTGTATCGGCCGCATCAATCGATGTCGTAGCGTAGTTTTGCGCTGTATTCGGCGAGTTTGTCGAGGTCGTGATCGGGTTCGGTGACGGCAGCGAGAATAGCGGCGTCGCGGGCTGCGATCTGACGGCGCTGCTCGCGTTCGAGGGCGCGGATGACGACGGCGGCGCGGCTGGGGGCATGTCGCTGACTGACTTCACGGTCGAGGAAGGCGACGATGTTGTCGGGCAGCCGAACGGCAATCTGTGTGCTCATCCCAAGATGGTACCAGGCTGGGATTCGCCGAGGGCTCTGCCCGGCCCATGCCTAGGATGGGCCTGATCATGTGCGCCACTTTTTTTCACCGCTGCACTGGGTATCGTCGTTGACGGTTATGACCGCGACGGGGCCTGCCCGACCAGACACTCCAATCGCCGGGCTGGTGGAGCTGGTACTGACCGCGCCGACCTTCCGGCAGCTCATCGAGCGGGCAGCTGATCATCCCGCCGAGTTGGCAT
The DNA here is from genome assembly GCF_057473605.1 of Mycobacterium sp. TH-M82. Lineage (NCBI taxonomy): Bacteria > Bacillati > Actinomycetota > Actinomycetes > Mycobacteriales > Mycobacteriaceae > Mycobacterium > Mycobacterium sp. TH-M82. The sequence goes on from NZ_JBYCKY010000430.1 coordinate 5,943, forward strand.
TGGTCGGCCCGGCGGCTGCCCGGTTGTTCGTCGCTGCTGCGTTGGCCACGTGCGGCCCGCTGCTGGTGGTCACCGCCACCGGGCGGGAGGCCGACGACCTCGCCAGCGAACTGCGCGGTGTTTTCGGCGACGCCGCGGCGATGTTCCCATCCTGGGAGACGCTGCCACACGAACGGCTCTCACCTGGTGTGGACAGCGTCGGCGCCCGGCTGCTGCTGCTGCGGCGACTGGCCCACCCCGACGATGCCCGGCTGGGCCCGCCGCTGCGGGTGGTGGTGACCACCGTGCGCTCGCTACTGCAACCGATGGCGCCGCAGCTGGGCATGATCGAGCCGGTGACCTTGGCCGTCGGCGACGAGGCAGCGTTCGAGGGCGTCGTCGCGCGGCTGGTCGAGCTGGCCTACACCCGGGTGGATCTGGTGGGCAGGCGCGGTGAGTTCGCGGTGCGCGGCGGCATCCTCGACGTCTTCCCCCCGACGGCCGAGCATCCGGTGCGGGTCGAGTTCTGGGGCGACGAGGTCACCGAGGTGCGAACATTCTCGGTGGCCGATCAGCGGTCCATCCCCGAAGTGGAGATCGGCACACTGGTGGCGGTGCCGTGCCGGGAACTGCTACTGACCGACGATGTGCGCGCCCGGGCCGCGGAGTTAGCCGGGTTGGTCCGCGATTATCGGCACAGCGGTAACGCCGTCGCCGCCACCCCGGTTACCCAGGCCGACCTGTTGGCCAAGCTGGCCCAGGGCATCCCGGTCGACGGCATGGAGGCGCTGGCATCGGTGTTGCGTCCCGGTGAGGAGGCTCTATTGGCCGGCCAGTTCGCCGACGGCACCCCGGTGCTGGTCTGCGACCCGGAGAAGGTTCGTACCCGGGCGGCCGAGCTGATCAAGACCGGGCGCGAGTTCCTGGAGGCCTCCTGGTCGGCGGCCGCGCTCGGCGGTGACACCCCCGTCGATATCGCTCAGCTCGGTGGATCGGGGTTCCGTGAGCTCGACGACGTACTCGCCGCCGCACAGGCCGGCGGGAATCCGTGGTGGACGCTGAGCCAGCTGTCCGACGAGTCGGCGGTCGAACTCGACATCCGGGCGGCACCGTCGGCTCGTGGGCATCAGCGCGATATCGACGCGATCTTCGCCATGCTGCGCGCCCATGTCGCTGCAGGCGGCCCGGCGGCGATCGTCGTGCCCGGCACCGGTACGGCGCGTCGGGTCGTCGAACAGTTAGCCGAATCCGACACCCCCGCAGTGATGCTGGAGCCGGGTGCGACACCGAAGCCGGGTGTGGTCGGGGTGCTCTCCGGGCCGCTGCACGACGGCGTCATCATCGCGAGCCGCACCGCCAACCTGGTCGTCATCACCGAAGCCGACCTGACCGGCAACCGGGTCACCGGACCGCGCGGTAGGCGGCTGGCGGCCAAGCGGCGCAACATCGTCGACCCGCTGGCGCTGGCCGCCGGTGACCTGGTGGTGCACGACCAGCACGGCATCGGCCGGTTCGTGGAGATGACCGAACGCACGGTCGGCGGCGCGCGGCGCGAGTACCTGGTGCTGGAGTATGCGTCGGGAAAAAGGGGAGGCCGGGGAGACAATTCCGACAAGCTCTACGTGCCGATGGATGCGCTGGACCAGCTGTCCCGCTACGTCGGCGGGCAGGCCCCGGCGTTGTCCCGGCTCGGTGGCAGCGACTGGGCCCAAACGAAAACGAAAGCGCGGCGAGCTGTCGCCGAGATCGCCGGCGAGCTGGTCAGCCTGTACGCCAAGAGGCAGGCCGCGCCGGGTCACGCGTTCTCCCCGGACACGCCGTGGCAGGCCGAGATGGAGGACGCGTTCGGGTTCACCGAGACCGTCGACCAGCTGACCGCGATCGGCGAGGTCAAGGCCGATATGGAGAAGCCGATCCCGATGGACCGGGTGATCTGCGGCGACGTCGGCTATGGCAAGACCGAGATCGCGGTGCGGGCGGCTTTCAAGGCGGTGCAGGACGGCAAACAGGTCGCCGTGCTGGTGCCCACCACGCTGCTGGCCGACCAGCATCTACAGACGTTCACGGAGCGGATGGCCGGCTTCCCGGTGCGTGTCCGGGGGTTGTCCCGGTTCACCGACGCCCAGGAGTCGCGCGCGGTGATCGACGGGCTGGCCGACGGCAGTGTCGACATCGCGATCGGCACCCACCGACTGCTGCAGACCGGGGTGACCTGGAAGAACCTCGGCCTGATCGTCGTCGATGAGGAGCAGCGGTTCGGCGTGGAACACAAGGAGCACATCAAGAGCCTGCGCGCAGACGTCGACGTGCTGACCATGAGCGCTACCCCGATCCCGCGCACCCTGGAGATGAGCCTGGCCGGCATCCGGGAGATGTCGACCATCCTGACTCCGCCCGAGGACCGCTACCCGGTGCTGACTTACGTCGGCCCGCACGATGCGTTGCAGGCCGCCGCCGCACTGCGCCGCGAGCTGCTGCGTGACGGACAGGCGTTCTACGTGCACAACCGGGTCAGCACGATCGACGCCGCCGCCGCGCGGGTGCGCAACCTGGTGCCCGAGGCCCGGGTCGCCGTCGCGCACGGCCAGATGCCCGAAGAACTGCTGGAAACCACCGTGCAGGGATTCTGGA
>NZ_JBYCKY010000431.1:0-2712 GCF_057473605.1 Mycobacterium sp. TH-M82
GGTGTGCAACCACTGGGTGGCGTTCTGTATCGAGACCGGAGGGAGCCGCCGAAGAGTGGAGAGCGCCGCGGTTGTCACCGGTTCTTCGACTTCGCCCGTGTCCGGATCGCGGGGCGCGACTTCCACTCAATCAACGTTAGGTGCTTCTCGCAGAGCCAGGCAATGACACTCGCCCCGCATGTGTCACACGTCGCAACCAAGGGCCTGATCGCGCGAGTGTCACATTTACAGTGCGGTCGCGATGCCCCCCAGTTCGCTGCCGGACAACGTCACGACGGTCGGCGCGGCGCCGTCCATGGGATCCAGGGTCACCGTGATCGGACGGGCGGCCGACAGCAGCCCCCCGACGGGCAGGTTCGCATACGCCGAGCTGTACCCGGTCGGCGCCGGCAGCTGTGCCGTTATCGTCGCCTGCCCGTAGAGGTAGCCGTTTGCCACCTCGTAGGGCATGCGCACCAGCGCCTCGGCGGCCACCAGCGGCTGCCCCGTCTGCACCGCCGTGGTGAACGTCGTGACGCTGTCCTGGAGCGCGGCCATCGCACTGATCTGGGCGCCCACCGCGTCTGCGGCCACCACGAGCGGCTGCGGCAGGGTCACCGATCCCGACCAGCCGACCATCCCGTTCGCCAGGGGCGTCTGGCTCACCGAGATCTCGATGGGACCGAACGGGGTGTTCACATCCACGACGGGCAGGGGCGCCGCGGTGGTGCTTGTTGCGGTGCCGGTGCCGGTGCCAGTGGCGGGAGCGGTTGCGTTGCCGGTGCCGGTGCCGGTGCCCGAGCCGATGGTCAACCCGGTGCCACTGCCGGTGGCCGAGCCGACGGTCACCCCGGTGCTGGTGCCGGTGCCCGAGCCGATGGTCAACCCGGTGCTACTGCCGGTGGCCGAGCCGACGGTCACCCCGGTGCTGGTGCCGGTGCCGGCGGTGGCGACCGAGCCGGTGCTGGCAGTGGTGGCGGTGGCGCCGGTCGCGGTGCTCGTGGCGTCAACGGCCTGCGTGGTGGTGGCGGCGGTGGCGGTGGTAGCGCTGGGGTCGGTGACGGCAACCGTACCGGTCTTGGCGACGGGTTGCGTGGTGACGGGCGGGACCTTGGTGATGGGTTGCGTGGTGCCCGGTTGCGTGGTGACAGGTGGCGTGCTGATGGGTTGCTTGGTCGCGCCGCCACCGTCCGCGCTTCCGGTGGCCGTGGTGTTGCCGCTGCTGCTGCCGCTACTGCTGCCGGTGCCGCCGCCGGACGGGCTGCCTCCGCTGCTACTGCCGGTGCCGCCGCCGGATGTGGCGTGCCCGCCGGTCCCGATCAGCGGATGCCCCAGCAGCCTCTCGGCCGGCGGGTTCACCACGCTCGCGACATCCCGCCTGAGCAAGGCGACGTCGGCCCGCGCAACCCGCCCCGCGGCGACCGTGTCGGCCTTCGCGGCCAGCCGCGCGGCGGCGAGGTCGGCGCCCATGGCCCGTCCGGCGCCGGCAGCGTCGGCCTTCATGACCCGCGCGGCGGCGGTGGCATCGGCGCCCATCGCCTGCTGCGCGGCGGCGATGTCGGCGCCCAGCGTCTGCCTGGCGTTGGCCATCTCGGCGCCCAAATACGCGAGCGAACTACTGTTCAGCGCCTTCACCAATTGCGCGTGGAAAGCCGCAGCTTTGGCGCTGACCGCCTGATATCCCTGCGCGTAGGTGACGAACGTCGATTGCAGGGCCGCCGACACCTCGTCGCCCGCCATGGCAGCCATTCCGGTGGTGCCGCCGGCCGCCGCAGCATTCGCCGCGTTCAGCGACGAGCCGAGGGTTTCCAAATTGCCGGCCGCCGACGTCACGGCGTCGGGTGTCACGTTCAGAAACGACATAGCCCGTCTCCTTTGGACTTCACTAAGTAAATCGTCACCTAATTGGCGAGGAACTGAGTCTATCCCTATACAAAAACGTGTCCAGTTAAATTTTTCTGGCGCTTTCACCAACACTTCCCACCGTGGCGCGCCGCTCGTTTACCGCGCCACTCCGGCCCCTGGCACCGAAGCCCGGCGCCCGAGCAAACGCGCCGCAATTACCATCCGATGCTCGCGCGGGGCGAATTTCAGCGGTGGCTAACGACGGCGCTCCGGGCACCGGGCCGCGCCCCGCGGTGCACCGTCCGTTCACCGGGGGCACCGCACGCGGCCGTCCGCGGCGCCCGCCGGCAAACTCCTGGTCACAGGGTTACGACGCGGCTGTGGAAAGTCGATAACACCGCGAGCCGATGCGCGCCGAAACGTAGACAACGCGTGTTGTCAAAGCTTATCGTGGCCGCAACGACGAGGAGGTTGCGATGACCCCGACATCGATCCCCGCAGCGACCCCCACCGCGACGTCCGCCGGCCCACTGGGACCGGATTCCCTCACCTGGAAGTACTTTGGCGATCTCCGCACGGGAATGATGGGGGTGTGGATCGGGGCGCTGCAGAACATGTACCCCGAACTCGGTGCGGCCGTCGAGGAACATTCGATCCTGCTGCGCGAACCGCTACAGCGGGTGGCCCGTTCGGTGTACCCGATCATGGGCGTTGTCTACGACGGTGAACGCGCCGCGCAGACCGGTCGGCAGATCACCGGCTACCACAACACCATCAAGGGGGTGGACACGGCCGGCCGGCGTTACCACGCGCTCAATCCCGAGACTTTCTACTGGGCGCACGCCACTTTTTTCATGTTGGTCATCAAAGTCGCCGAGTACTTCTGCG
>NZ_JBYCKY010000432.1:0-3756 GCF_057473605.1 Mycobacterium sp. TH-M82
CTGATACTCGTCGTAGTCGATGTCGGGATCGAAACCGCGGCTGAGCAGCCTGCCGAGCACCGATACCAGGTCGACGGAGGCCCGGCTCCACCCGGTCGCGAGTTCGTCGAGTATCTTGCCGGCTTCCTCGAGCGTCGCACCCGGGATCTTAGCCAGCCCGGCGCGAAATCGTGCCGACGCCAGTATCTCCGGCTTCACCAGCCGCGGCGACTTGTATTGCGGCCCGAGAATTCGGTATTCGACGCGCTCCAACGCCAGCACCGCCCGGCGGGTGACGAAATGGGCGAAGTCCCGTGGGCTCTCCCCCGCCGTATTGTCCCGCCACTGTCGGCGCAGCTCGGACACTGTCGCCGATTCACCGGCGACCACCCGGGCCAGCGAAGGTTCGGTGCGTACGATGCGCTGCTGCTGACGTTCGCTGGGCTGGTAGGGATTTCGGCCTGGGAGCAGTGCGGCCATCCGCGACAGCGCCGACGCACCTGCGCGCGGCAACCAGAAGACCCGCACCGACACAATCGACCGCTCTTCGTCGCGCTCCAGCTCTTCGACGAGCTGCGCCAGGGCTGCCGGGGGTGCGTCCCGCGGCGGGAGCGCCAACACCTCGATCGTGGTCTCCGGGTGGGTGGCGCGCTGTTTTTCCAGCCAATCCTTGACCAGTTCGACCTCGACCAGCGAGCCCACCAGCGCCAGCACCAACGTGTCGGCGCTCGTGGTGAACGTCGCCGCGTCAGTGGCCGGCGCCGTCACTGCCGTCCCTTCGTCGGGGCCTGCTTCGATGCCTTTCCCACGGCCTTGGAGGTGTGCTTGGTCGCCCGTTTCGGTGGCGGCTTCTTCGACCGGGCACCCACATTGACTTTCGGCAGCTCGTCGACCGGCCAGTCGGCCAGGGTGTCCAGGTAAAGCTGGCGCACTTCGGCGATCCGGTCGGCCAATGTGTCAACTGTCCACTCGGCGACCGAGATCGGCGGGAAGACGGCGACATCGACGGTGCCCGGATTGATGCTGATCGAATCCCGGGCGGCGACGACCTCCGCATTGCGGATCACCATGGCGACAATGGGGATTCCGGCCGCCATTGCGATGCGGAACGGGCCCTTCTTGAACGGCCCGACCCCGGTGGTGTCCACCCGGGTGCCCTCCGGGGCGATCACCACCGACAAGCCTTTCCTGGCGCGGTCCTCGACCTGATGCAGCGACTCCACCGCGGCCGCGGAGTCGTCCCGGTCGATGAACACTGTCTCCGCCAGCTTGCCGAGCGGACCGGTGATCGGGTCTTTTTCCAGCTCCCGCTTGCCGACGGCCACCCAGTTGTCGCGCACCAACGCACCGGCGATGACCGGGTCAACTTGGTTGCGGTGGTTGAAGATGAACACCGCCGGCCGCGCCGCGATCAGATTCTCACTACCGATCACGTTGAGCCGCACACCGTTGACGGCCAGCAAGACCTGCGGATAGACGGTGGTGAAGAAGTTCAGGCCGCGGCGCCGGTTGCGGGTCAACAGACCCCAACCCAGCGCGCCAACGCCGACCGGGACAATCGAACCAATGCCGATCAGGGTTCGCAACTGCCCGACGATGCCGCCACTGCCGCGGCTGGTGAATCGCAGGATCGGCCATCCGCGGCGCCGTGCGACGGTGGCCATCTTGCCTTCGGGGTTCGTCGGCCTCGGGTTGCCGACCAGATACATCAACGCTACGTCCTCGTCGCCATCGGCGTAAAAGTAGCTGTCCCCCAGGTCAATATCGTGCTCGGCAGCGAACTTCTGCACCGCTGTGGCTTTGCCCGGCCCCCAGAGGACGGGATGCGCCACATTGCCGGTGAGCACACCGTTCTCGTCGGTTTCGAATACGTTGGTGAGCGTGTTGGTGATACCCAGGAAGCGGGCTACCGGATCGACCTGGATCGTCAACGCCGACGAACTGAGCACCACGGTGTGTCCGCGAGCAAGGTGCGCACGCACCAATTCGCGCATCTCCGGATAGATTCGGTCGGCGATCTTCTGGACGAACAGCCGTTCGCCGATCTCCTCGACGTCACTGAGAAATCGTCCGCGCAGTGCCGACGACGCTGCGGTGATGAGCTCTTCGAATTCGATCCGGCCGAGTTGATGGTTGAGCCCGGCTTGAACCATGCCGATCAACTCGCCCAGCCCCATGTCACGGCGCCGGAACCGCTCCTGGGTGAGAATGACACCGGTGAAGCCGGCGACCAGGGTGCCGTCCAGGTCGAAGAACGCGCCGATCGTGGGTCCCGGTGGGCTGGCCATGATCTCGGCGACCGAACCGGGCAGCCGCATGTGGCGTGGCGACACCTCGGTTGAGTGCGGGTCGGTCATGAACTCGCCGCCGAGGTGGGCCGAGGATAGTCGAAGGATGCCGGCACGCAGTGCGGTGCCGGTTCGCCCGCCAGTGCCAGGATCTCGTCGAACCCCTGAACCAAACACTCGGCGAACAACCTCTCGTCGCGCACGGCTGCCCGGTCGTAGCGCACGGTGATGGTGCACTCCCCACCCCGCGAGATCAGCACCACCATCATCGCCACCGCGGGCAACGGGCCAAGGCCGTACTGCCGCAGTACTTTTGCGCCGGCGATGTAGGTGTCGCCCGGATAGAATGCGACGTTGCTGGCTTGGACGTCGGCGCCGATCACCGAACCGGTTATTTTTTCCAGCACCGGCGCCGGCAAGACACTCAGCAGCGGCGCGACGGAACCCATCAGATCCATCGCCGGCTCTTCGCGACGCTGCGTCATCTGGGCGCGAATCCGTCGTATCCGCTCCACCGGGTCGGCCACCCCGACCGGTGCCGCCAGGTTCACCCCGGTGAACCGATTGCCGCCGGCGGGGTCGGCGTCGGCGCGCAGGTTCACCGGGACCGCCATCGGCAAGGTGGCGATCGGCACACCGAGCGCCCGGTGGTAGCGGCCCAGAGCGCCGGAGAGCGCGGCCAGGTAGGCGTCGTTGATCGATCCACCACCGCTCTTGGCGGCCCGGTGCAGGTCCGCCAGCCGGATGTCGAGCGCCTCGGTGCGGCTGGTCAGGCTGCGACGCCGCAACAGCGGCGACGGCTCGGCGGCCTGGCTGACCACCCGCACACCCGAGCGCACATAGCCCAAGACACCCGTCACCGCCGACAACGGGTCGCGCACCGTATGCTCCACCGCCGACAGCGCCCCCATCAGCGCATGCCGAGCGCCGCCGGCCAGTGCGCCGGGCAGGTGGTTGATGCCATCGCGCATCAAGTCGTTGGGCGACAGATCCTGAGGCACCGGTTGCGGCGGTGTGGACTTCGCCGGCGGATCCCGTTCGAGGTCGTAGATCTGGGCGAACATCTCGGCACCACCGACTCCGTCGGTGACGGCATGGCTGATATGCAACAACGTGGCGGCCCTCCCGTCGGGCAGCCCTTCGAGCAGGGTCGCCGACCACAGCGGGCGTGAGATGTCCATCGGCGACTGCATGCTCACCTCGGCCAGATCCAGCACCTCGCGCAGCCCGCTGGGCTGGGGAACCTGCATCCGCCGGACATGAAAGTCCACGTTGAAGTCCGGATCGACCACCCAGCGCGGCGAGGCCGTCGGCAGCGTGGGCACCACCACCTTCTGCCGCAACCGCAACACCCGACGGGAGACGTTGTCGAAAAGGCTGCGGAACCGGTCCCAGGCCGGGGTGGTGTCCAGCAGTTCCACCCCCATGATCCCGGAACGGGTGCGCGGGTTCGCTTCGCCACGATGCAGCAGGTAGTCGACGGCGCCCA
>NZ_JBYCKY010000433.1:0-1268 GCF_057473605.1 Mycobacterium sp. TH-M82
GCGGTGAACAGGCCGCCGATCCGCACGCCCCAGATGTAGGACAACATCACAGCGAGACCGACGCTGATCACGGCGAAGCGGGCCACGTCCAGGAAGATGCGGGGCATCCTTTTGCGCCAGCTCTTTTCGGGCGCGCCCTCGAACACGGTCACGTTGAGCCCCGAGAGCACCAGCACCAGCACCAGGAACCCGAATACCGTGGTGAGGATCCGCACCGGGATATTTCCGGCCGGTACCTCAAAGGCCTGGACAAGCAGCAGCAGCAGCGCGCCGAGCGGCACCAGGTAGTTCCGCAACAGGCTCACCGGCCTCGCCAGGCGGCTGTTGCGCCGCGCCAGCGCGTCTTGCAGCTCGGTGAGAATGATCAACCCCAGGGGGAGGCCGACCGCGATGCCGATCGCCCAGTAGAACCACGACGATTCGAAGGCGTTCATCACCGCTCCAGCAATCGGTAGATCGCCTGATCGGTGCCGCCGACCGGGATGGTGCCGGCGGGAGCGAACTGCCGCACGTCCTGCATCGCCTCGTACACCTGCGAGCTGACATAGATTCCGGGTTGCGGCGCGCCACTGTGCATTTGATATGCCAAACTGACGGCGCCGCCCCACATGTCGTAGACGAGACTGGAGCGACCCACCAGCCCGCTCACCACGTTGCCGGTGTTGACGCCGATCCGCAGCGCCAGCTTGTGCTCGCTTTGGTTGTTGAACCGCTCGATGATGCGGCCGATCTCGAGTGCGAAGTCGACGCTGCGATGGATGCTGTCCAACCGGGGAGTGACGAGCCCGCAGCTGGCGAGGTAGCCGTTGTGCACGGTGCGGATCCGTTCGATGCCGATCGATTCGGCGGCGGAGTCGAACTGGCGGAACAGGTCGTTGACGATGTCCACCAATTCGCCCTCCGGCAGTTTGGTGGAGAGCTCGTCGAGGCCGAAGATGTCGGCGTAAATGATGGCGACGTCCTGGTGCTTGGCGGCGATCGTCTCCTCGCCGTCGCGATAACGCTGCACCACGGAGTCGGGCATCAACGCCAGCAGTAGTTGGTCGTTTTCGCGACGCTGCTCGTTGAGCAGCTCCTCCTTGATCGCCAAGTTGCGGCTCATCTCGTTGAACGCCGCCGTCAGGTCGCCGAATTCGTCGCGGGACTTGACCGGGATGTTCACGTCGTAGTCGCCGGAACTGATCTTGCGCGTGCCGTTCTCCAGGCGGCGGATCGGCTGCACCGCCGCCCGGGCGACGAGCATCGAGGCGACACAGATGGCGAAAATC
>NZ_JBYCKY010000434.1:0-3749 GCF_057473605.1 Mycobacterium sp. TH-M82
TCGGCGCATCGCCCAACTGGGACAAGACGGTGCTCGTCATCCAATACGACGAGTGGGGGGGCTGGGCGGATCATGTGGTGCCTCCGGTCGCGCTGGCCCCGGATTTGATCCCGCCGGTGGTCGAACTCGGCGAGTCGGAGTACGACGGCTTCCACAGGTACGGTTTCCGGGTGCCGATGGTCCTGGTGTCGGCGTATGCGAAGCAGAACTACGTCAGCCATCTCGTCTACGATCACACCTCGGTGCTTGCCCTGATCGAGCGCATCTGGAATCTGCCGTCGCTGACGATGCGCGACGCCAACGCCAACGACCTAACCGACTTCCTGGATTTGGCCGCCATGCAGGGCGGCCACCCGACGTTCACCCCGGCGACGGTCGCCGATCTGCCCCCTTCCGGCGAGAGCCCGGCCAGCCTGGCCTGCTCGGCCCAGCCGCCGGTGCCGCTCCCGCCCACCGGTTCGGTGGTGCCGAGCACATGAGTTGCTGCGGTGTCACCGTGGCGGCCGTCGCGAGCGCCGGCGTCATTGTCGTCGCCTCGGCGGGCCCGCCACCCCTAGCGGGAACCCAAGGACCGCCTATTGCGCTCTCGGCCTCCGAAGGGCCGCTCGCCGACGTCAGTGTGGTGCTGAGCGGACTGATCGGTAGTGGACCGCCGAGCCTGGAGGCGCTGCTGGATCTCGCCAGCGACCCTTCGAGCCTGACCAGCCTGCTCACCACCTTGGCGAACATTGAGATCGCCGTCGGTGTGGGGCTGTCCGGCCTGGCCGCTACGCCCTTCTCGCTTCTCAGCGGGGCGGTGACCTCCCTCGGCGCGGCGATAGCAGAACTCGGTGGGGTGTTCACTTCCATCGGCACGGCCGTGGCGGCGGGCTCGGCGTTGCCGGCAGGCATCGCAGAACTGATCGAAACTGCTGGCGCCGCCGTCACGCAGGGGCTGGTGACGCCGATCTATGACTTCCTGATCAAGCTGGTTTCTGGTGCAGCTTCGACGTTGAGTGCGCAGACCCTGGTTGGCCTGGTCGACTCGCCGGATGGACTGCCCGACCTCACCCCGTCGCTGGACCCCGGCGCGGCGTTGGACTTCAGCCACCTGGTGCCGGACCTGCTGGCCGCCTTCTGAGTAGACCGCTTGGGATAGGCTCTCTCACCGGCTGGACCACAATAAGCCAGAGACGTAAGCGAGAAAGCCATGCCGGCAATCGTTGTGATCGGCGCCCAGTGGGGTGACGAGGGCAAGGGGAAAGCCACCGACCTGCTCGGTGAGCGGGCGCAGTGGGTGGTGCGCTACCAGGGTGGCAGCAACGCCGGGCACACCGTGGTGCTGCCCACCGGGGAGAACTTCGCCTTGCACCTGATCCCGTCGGGGGTGCTGACGGCCGGGGTCACCAACGTCATCGGCAACGGTGTGGTGATCGATCCCGGGGTGCTGCTGGCCGAACTGGCCGGTCTGGAGCGGCGCGATGTCGACACCTCCCGGCTGCTGATCTCGGCTCACGCACATCTGCTGATGCCCTATCACGTCGCTATCGACAAGGTGACCGAACGGTATGCGGGCAGCAAGAAGATCGGCACTACCGGCCGCGGCATCGGACCCTGCTATCAGGACAAGATCGCCCGCATCGGAATCCGCGTCGCCGACGTGCTCGACGAAGCGTCGCTGGCCCAGAAGATCGAAGCTGCACTGGAATTGAAGAACCAGGTACTTGTCAAGATTTACAATCGCAAGGCCCTGGAGCCCACTGCTGTGCTGGACGGGTTGCTGGCGCAGGCCGAGGGTTTCAAGCACCGCATCGCCGACACCGCCCTGGTGCTGGGTGCGGCGCTGGACCGCGACGAGACGGTGCTGCTGGAGGGCTCGCAGGGTACCCTGCTCGACGTCGACCACGGCACCTACCCCTACGTGACATCGAGCAACCCGACGGCGGGTGGCGCGGCCGTCGGCTCCGGTATCGGGCCGACCAGGATCACCACGGTGCTGGGGATCCTCAAGGCCTACACCACCCGGGTGGGCTCGGGCCCGTTTCCCACCGAGTTGTTCGACCAGAGCGGCGAATACCTGTCCAAGACCGGCGGCGAGTTCGGGGTGACCACCGGGCGACGGCGGCGCTGCGGCTGGTTCGACTCAGTGATCGCCCGCTACGCCACCCGGGTCAACGGCATCACCGACTACTTCCTGACCAAGCTCGACGTGCTCTCCAGCCTGCAGACCGTTCCGGTGTGCATCGGCTACACCGTCGACGGCAAGCACACCGGCGAACTGCCGATGACCCAGGCCGAATTCGCCCGTGCCGAACCGATATACGAGGAGCTGCCGGGCTGGTGGGAGGACCTCTCCGCGGCGCGCACTTTCGACGAGCTGCCCGCCAAGGCTCGTGACTACGTGTCGCGGCTGGAAGAACTTGCCGGAGCACCGGTTTCGTGTATCGGGGTCGGTCCCGGCCGGGAGCAGACCATCGTGCGCCGGGAGATCGTGCGGGGCCGCCGGTGAGCGACAAACCCGAAGAACTGGACCCCGAGTACGCAAAGCACGGTGGGTTCCCGTATTACGACATCGCGACCCCGGGCCCGGGCTTTGCCAGGTTCGTCACCGCGATGCGGCGGCTGCAGGATCTGGCGGTGTCCACCGATCCCGACGACGACACCTGGGAGGACGCCGCGCAGCGGGCCGAGGAGCTGGTCAAGATGCTCGACCCGTTCGGAGTTCCGGAGGGCGTCGCGCCAGCGGGGCGGGTGCCGTCGATGCCGGGCATGGGCAACCTGTTGATGCCGCCCTGGCGGATCACCGAATTCGGCCCGGACGGCGTCGCGATGCGTGGTCAATTCAGCCGCTACTACGTGGGCGGCAACTCGGCGGTCCACGGCGGCGTGCTGCCGCTGGTGTTCGATTGGACGTGCGGCATGGTGGTGCACGCCGCGGGCCGCCCGATCAGCCGCACCGCGTTCCTGAAGGTCGACTACCGCAAGGTCACCCCGATCGACACCCCGCTGGTGGTGCGGGGCCGGATCGACACCACCGAGGGGCGCAAGGCGTTCATCTCCGGTGAGTTGGTCGACAGCGACGGCAGCGTGCTTGCCGAAGCACACGCGCTGATGATCCGGCTGCTAGCCGGCCAGCCCTAGGCCGCGGTGCTGATCGAAGATCGAGCGTCGCGATCCGGTTGGCCCGCCACCCCAGTGGTCGAGAACCGCTCGGTGCAACCGGGGGAGGACACAGTTCGTCAACCGACCCGGCCAACCAGAACCGCGCGGTGGGCAGCCCGAGCTCGTCGGCGGCCAGCCGCCGCATCCCCTTGACGTCCGAGGCCAGTCGGGCACCGCGAACGCCGGGCACCACCTCGGTGAACCTGCTTTCGGTCGAAAACGGCAGGCTGCGGTGTTGCCCAACCATTGCACGGACGGCACGAGATCCGATCCGAACGGCGTGGTTCCTTGTCCGCGGTGTTCGGGTACAAGATCCTCTGTCTATGGATGGTGTCGGGTCTGCCGGTGGCGACGGGTCCGGTTCCGTCCGGCGGTCGCGGTGGACACCGGGGCTTACCCGGAGGAGATTTCTCGCCGCGGGTGCCGGCGCGATGGCCGCGGGGGTAACCGCCGGTGCAGTCGCGGGCGCTCGCCCGGCCCCCCAACCGGCCAGGCCGCCGTTACCCACCGGACCGCTGTGTCAAGGGACATGGGGAACTGCCCGGTGGCGGTCATGAGAACTGCCCGCTGGTGGCCATGAGATCTGCCCGGTCGTGGCCACCAGACGT
>NZ_JBYCKY010000435.1:0-1234 GCF_057473605.1 Mycobacterium sp. TH-M82
TCGGCGCATCGCCCAACTGGGACAAGACGGTGCTCGTCATCCAATACGACGAGTGGGGGGGCTGGGCGGATCATGTGGTGCCTCCGGTCGCGCTGGCTCCGGATTTGATCCCGCCGGTGGTCGGGCTCGGCGTGTCTGAATACGACGGCTTCCACAGGTACGGTTTCCGGGTGCCGATGGTCCTGGTGTCGGCGTATGCGAAGCAGAACTACGTCAGCCACCTCGTCTACGACCACAGCTCGGTGCTTGCCCTGATCGAGCGCATCTGGAACCTGCCGGCGCTGACGATGCGCGACGCCAACGCCAACGATCTGACGGACTTCCTGGATTTGGCCGCCATGCAGAGCGGCCAGCCGACGTTCACCCCGGCGACGGTCGCCGGCCTGCCCCCCTCCGGCGAGAGCCCGGCCAGTCTGGCCTGCTCGGCTCAGCCGCCGGTGCCGCTCCCGCCCGCCGGTTCGGTGGTGCCGCGCACATGAGTTGCTCCGGTGTCACCGTGGCGGCCGTCGCGAGCGCCGGCGTCGTCGTCGCCGCGGCGGCCCCGCCGCCCCTAGCAGGACCCTTCGAGCCTGACCAGCCTACTCACCACCCTGGCGACGATTGAGATCGCCGGCGGTGTGGGGCTGTCCGGCCTGTTAGGGTCGACTACCGCAAGGTCACCCCGATCGACACCCGCTGGTGCTGCGCGGCCGGATCGACACCACCGAGGGGCACACGGCGTTCATCTCGGCGGAACTCATCGATGCCGACCACACAGCTGCTGTCGTTGCAACGCTCCGGCTCGCGCCGAACGTGCAGCTGTGGCCAGATTTTGCGGGTTTTTTCGCCCTGGTCGCACGTTCGGTGACTCGGGCGCACGTCCGTCGCCAGACGTACTGGACCAGCCGCTTGGTCCGGCGGCGGTAGTCCGCATAGCCCGGCAGATCGCGCTGCAACAGTTGCTCCTCGGCGAGGATACGCTGCCGGTAGGCCCGGACCGGTTGCTATCCGGGTAACCGAACATCAGCCAACTGTGGCCGGTTCGGGTGGCCATGCCGATAGCATCCCCTCTACACGTTCCCGGTTGTCGGGAGGTCTGCGATGCGAAACCTGGTGGGTCGGTTGGCGGCCGTTCTCATGCTGACCGCAGCGGCGATAGCCACCGTGACGTTTGGCACCGAGGCGGTGAGCTCGGCGCACTGTGAGCCCGGGCAGTGGTGGGAGCCGTTCAGCAAGGCCTGCTACCCACTGGGCG
>NZ_JBYCKY010000436.1:0-2859 GCF_057473605.1 Mycobacterium sp. TH-M82
GCGAGGTGGCCGGTCAGACGCGGCTGCTGAAATGGTCGATCCCGGGTGCGGCGCACTTCTTCACCATGTGGGCCTTCTTCTTGCTGCTCACCGTCTACATCGAGGCCTACGGGCTGTTGTTCAGCTCGCGGTTCCACCTACCGATCGTCGGCACCTGGGACGCGCTGGGCTTCGTGCAGGACTTCTTCATCACGGCGGTGACCATCGCCATCGTCGTGTTCATGACCATCCGCACCCTCCGCAACCCACGCGAATTAGGTAGGGCGTCGCGCTTTTACGGCTCACACAACGGTGGAGCCTGGCTGATCCTGATCATGATCCTCAATGTGGTGTGGACCTATGTGCTGCTGCGCGGAGCCGCAGTCAACACCGGCACCCTGCCCTACGGCAACGGGGCCTTCCTGTCGCAGCTGTTCGGCAGGATCATGGCGCCGCTGGGAACGGCTAACCAAACCATCGAAACCGTAGCACTGCTGCTTCACATCGGGGTGATGCTGGCCTTCTTGCTCATCGTGTTGCACTCCAAGCACCTACACATCTTCCTGGCGCCGATCAGCGTCGTCTTCAAGCGGCTGCCGGATGGCCTGGGTCCACTGCTGCCGATCGAATACGACGGCAAGCCAATCGATTTCGAGGATCCCCCCGAGGATGCGGTGTTCGGCCGCGGTAAGATCGAGGACTTCACCTGGAAGGGCATGCTCGACTTCGCCACCTGTACCGAGTGCGGACGCTGCCAGTCCCAGTGCCCGGCCTGGAACACCGGCAAACCGTTGTCGCCCAAATTGTTGATCATGGATCTGCGTGATCACTGGATGCACAAGACGCCCTACCTGCTCGGCGAGCAGGAAGCGCCGAGCGTCCCGGACGGCCAGGTCGATCTCGCCGGCGCTCCGCCCGCCAAGGGCCACCACGTACCGGAGTCGGGGTTTCCCCGGATCGGCGGCACTGGACCGGCGCAGGCGGCCCGCCCACTGGTCGGCACCGAGCAGCAGGGCGGGGTGATCGACCCCGACGTGCTGTGGTCCTGCACCAACTGCGGCGCGTGCGTCGAGCAGTGCCCGGTGGACATCGAGCACGTCGACCACATCCTGGACATGCGCCGCTATCAGGTGCTGGTCGAATCGGAGTTCCCGTCCGAGCTTTCTGCGCTGTTCAAGAACCTGGAGACCAAGGGCAACCCGTGGGGGCAGAACGCCAGCGAACGCACCAGCTGGATCGACGAGGTCGACTTCGACGTTCCGGTGTACGGCCGCGACGTGGACAGCTTCGACGGCTTCGAGTACCTGTTCTGGGTGGGCTGTGCGGGCGCCTTCGAGGACCGTGCCAAAAAGACCACCAAGGCGGTCGCGGAGCTGTTGGCCATCGCCGGGGTGAAGTTTGTGGTGCTGGGATCCGGCGAGACCTGCAACGGCGATCCGGCCCGCCGGTCGGGCAACGAGTTTTTGTTCCAGCAACTCGCCGCCCAGAATGTCGAGACGCTGAACGGAGTGTTCGACGGCGTGGCAACCGTCGACCGCAAGATCATCACCAGCTGCCCGCACTGTTTCAACACCATCGGCCGGGAATACCCGCAACTGGGCACCGACTTCACCGTGCTGCATCACAGCCAGGTGCTCAACCGGCTGGTCCGGGAGAAGAGGTTGGTTCCCGTTACGCCGGTATCCCAGGACATCACCTACCACGACCCATGCTTTTTGGGCCGGCACAACAAGGTCTACGACCCGCCCCGCGAGCTGGTCACGGCCTCGGGTGCGAACCTGGTCGAGATGCCGCGCAGCCGCGATCGTTCGTTCTGCTGCGGTGCCGGCGGCGCGCGGATGTGGATGGAAGAACACATCGGCAAACGCGTCAACCACGATCGGGTCGACGAGGCGCTGGCCACCGGCGCCACCACCATCGCCACCGCCTGCCCGTTCTGCCGGGTGATGATCAGCGATGGCGTCGACGACCGCCAGCAGCTCGCCGGGCGCGAAGATGTCGAGGTGCGCGACATCGCTCAGCTGCTGCTGCAGTCGCTGGACCACACCACGGTCACCCTGCCACCGAAGAGCAGCGCCGCCCCGGTCGCGGCTGCACCCGCTGCCGCGGTTACACCCCCGACTCCGGCGACAACCGAGGCCCCCGCCGAGGCGCCGGCGCCCTCGAAGCCCCCGAAAACCGAGGCGACCAAGCCAGCAACCCCGACCGTCGCGCCCGCCAAGGGCTTGGGTATGGCGGCGGGGGCCAGGCGACCCGGCGCCAAAAGGCCCGCCCCGGCGCAGCCATCCCAGCCGGCCCAGCCGGATGCCGGTGGCGAGGTGGAGCCGGAGCCAGAACAACGCGCCCCCGACAACACCGGCGAACCACCGGCACCGCCGGCCAAGGGCCTGGGCATCGCCAAGGGTGCTCGTCCGCCGGGCAAACACTGAGCCCGAGGGCTCGGCACCGATTCTCATGACAGCACAGCCGTCACTGCCGACCTCAGCAAAATTTCATTGAACATTTCTGGCACCATGGTTGACGTGACTACTCACCACCTGCCGTGGCATGTCGCGACGGGGCAGCAACGGCAACGCACGTTCGCGCAATCGACCAAACTGCAGGACGTCCTTTATGAGATCCGCGGTCCGGTGCACGCGCACGCGGCACGTATGGAAGCCGAGGGCCACCGAATCCTGAAACTCAACATCGGCAATCCCGCGCCGTTCGGTTTCGAAGCGCCCGACGTGATCATGCGGGACATGATCCAGGCGTTGCCGTACGCGCAGGGCTACTCCGACTCCCAGGGCATCCTGCCGGCGCGGCGCGCGGTGGTCACCCGCTATGAGCTGGTCGACGACTTCCCCCGCTTCGACGTCGACGACGTCTATCTGGGCAACG
>NZ_JBYCKY010000437.1:0-1343 GCF_057473605.1 Mycobacterium sp. TH-M82
CTTGAGTTTCGCAGTTATGCGGCGGTTGCGGCGCAGGCCAGTTCGTAGTCGCGGTATTTGTGGGGGTCGGGTTGAGCTGCGGAAACTCCGGTAATTCGGGCTGCGACAAGGGTTCTGCGGAGCTTGGCGAGCATGTCTTCGAACGAGGGCTCATCCTTGTGCGGGTACCAGGGCTGATCGTGTCGGCGGGTAGCGAGGTCGTCGGGGTGGTGGCCGTGCAGCGCGTACCAGACGATGACCGCGCTGTAGACGATGAACTGAAACGGCACGGTGCGTTCGACCGCGCGCTGCAGGCGGTTGCGGGCCTGACCGACGCCGAGGAGTTGTTTGCCGGCGGCGATGGCGGTCTCGATCGGCCAGCGGTGCGCGTAGCGGGCCACGATGTCCTGGGCCGGGCTGTCGGTGTCGGTGGTGAAGATCGCCAACACCTTGTCGTCGCCGGGCTCGCGCGCCAGCACGGTACGGCCCTCGGTGTTGCCGAACGCGCCGTACCAGATGCTCGGTGTCGTGGCGACCTCGACGGTGTCGACGCGGCCGTAGCGCGACACCTCGACCGTCTGCCAGTGACCGCCGGCGGCCAGATCGGCCGGTCGGCCGAGCCGATCGCCCTTCAGGCGGGGACGGCCGCGTCGACCGGTGCGCGGCGGCGCCGGGGCGTATAGCGCGGCGTTGGCGGGCAGCCGGGTGGTGATCGTGGTGCCCGCGACCAGCAGCGGTGTGCCGTGGTAGGCGGCGTCGCCGACGACGTGGATGTCGCGCTGCGGGAATGCTTGGGCCAGAGTCGAAATCAGCTCACCGGCCAGCCGCACCGGCGAGGCGGTGCCCTTGCCGCGCCACAGCCGTAACAACACCGGCAGGCACACCGGGTGGCTGCAGAACGGCAGCACGACGACGATCCCGACGATGACCCACCGGTTGCCCCGGCCGAGCGCGTTGGGGTCCTGCGCGGACCCGTCGTGGGTCCAGAACGCGCCGAACACCTTCGGCCCCCACCGGCGGAACAGGCTGTCGTCGACCACCACCTCGATCGCCGTGTCCGGGCCCAACAGCCGGTCCACGATCACCCGGGCGAGCGCCAGCCCGATCCGGTCGACGTCCCAACTGTGCGCGGAGAAGAATCGACACGCGGTGTGAAACGACAACACCGCGGTAACCCCAGCTCCCGCGAGCATGCCGACCACGGTGCGTCGACCCGCTTGCAGCGCAAGCCCGGTCGCCAACAGCACGAACACCGCGTAGGTGCTCCCGCGCCGGAACACCGGACGGAACGTCTCCAACAACATGCGCCATGAATCGGGTACGGTCAGGCCCGGAAGCATCGGCGGGCAAGACGAATTCCTCGA
>NZ_JBYCKY010000438.1:0-11024 GCF_057473605.1 Mycobacterium sp. TH-M82
GCGCCGAAGAACACCCCGACCGGGGTCGGCACGAACGTGTCGCCGACGCCCATCTCGTCGGCAACCTCCTTGACGATGCGGTCGGCGTCGGTGAACGTCGGGTTGGCAACCACCCCCAGCATCCGCTGCCCCTGGTCGTAGTGCGGCATCAGCTCGGCGTACCAGTCGGTGATATGCGACCACTGCTTGTCGGCGAAGAACGGCGCCGGCGGAATGTACAGCGTGTTCGCATAGTTCAGCGAGCCACCGCCCACCCCGGCGCCGGCCAGGATCATCACGTTGCGTAGCAGGTGAATTCGCTGGATGCCGTAGCAACCCAGCTTCGGCGCCCATAGGAACTCCCGCAGATGCCAGGAGTTCTTCGCGAAATCGCTGTCGGCGAATCGCCGGCCAGCCTCCAGCACCCCGACCCGGTAGCCCTTCTCGGTCAGCCGCAGCGCGGTGACGCTACCGCCGAAACCCGAACCGACGATCAGAACGTCGTAATCCGGCTGCATGGTCAGCAGCCTACGGCGAGCATGCGCAAACTCGCACGAATGCACCCCCGGTAACGCGATTCTCCGCATGCTCGCGCCGGGAAGTCAGCTCCCGACGGCCAAGCCGACCTTCTGGAACTCCTTCAGATCGCAGTAACCGGCCTTGGCCATCGACCGGCGCAGCCCGCCGACCAGATTCAGCGAGCCGAACGGGTCGTCGGACGGCCCGGTGAGCACCTGGGCCAGCGACGGCCGCTCACCGAAGGCCACCTGCAGCAGCGCCCCGCGCGGCAACGACGGGTGTGCGGCCGCGGCCGGCCAGAACCAACCGTCACCCAGCGCCTCGGCGGCGGCGGCCAGCGGCGTGCCCAGCACCACCGCGTCGGCGCCGCAGGCGATGGCCTTGGCCAGGTCGCCGGAGCTGTGGATGTCCCCGTCGGCCAGCACATGCACGTAGCGGCCGCCCGTCTCGTCGAGGTACTCGCGACGGGCCGCGGCCGCGTCGGCGATCGCGGTGGCCATCGGCACGGAAATGCCCAGCACCACGTCGGAGGTGGTCACCCCGGACGTCGAGCCGTAGCCGACGATCACCCCGGCCGCCCCGGTGCGCATCAGGTGCAGCGCGGTGCGATGATCGAGCACCCCGCCGGCCACCACCGGGACGTCGAGGTCGGCGATGAACGTCTTGAGGTTCAGCGGCTCGCCGTTGCTGGCCACCCGTTCCGCGGAAACGATGCTGCCCTGGACCACCAGCAGATCGATGCCGGCAGCGACCAGCGCCGGGGTGAGCGCCTGGGCGTTCTGCGGACTGACCCGCACCGCCGTCGTCACCCCGGCTTCGCGGACCCGCGCCACCGCGGCCCCCAGCAGGTCGGGATCCAGCGGCGCGGCGTGCAGTTGCTGCAGCAACCGGATCGCCGCGGATTCGGAGGCCTCTGCGGCTGCCATCTCCACGACCTGGGCCACCTTGGCTTCGACGTCGGCGTGCCGGCCGATCAGCCCCTCGCCGTTGAGCACCCCGAGGCCGCCGAGCCGGCCCAGTTCGACGGCGAACTGCGGTGACACCAGCGCGTCGGTGGGGTGCGCGACGACCGGGATCTCGAACCGGTAGGCGTCCAGCTGCCAGCACGTCGACACATCTTTCGACGACCGGGTGCGCCGCGACGGCACAATGTTGACGTCGTCGAGTTCATAGGTACGACGGGCCGTGCGGCCCATGCCGATCTCGACCGTGTCACGCATGCGGGCCCCCTGAATTCTGCTTGACACTGCGGTCACGCAGACAAAGTGCGAGTGGCCGCCTGCATGGTGGCAGACTCAACGCGCGGAGATACATCGCGGTTTTCTCAGCGCACGTAGTAGTTGGGCGCTTCGACGGTCATCGTGATGTCGTGCGGATGGCTCTCTTTCAAGCCGGCCGCGGTGATCCGCACGAACTGCGCCTGCTGCAGCTCTTCGATGGTGGGCGAGCCGGTGTAGCCCATCGCCGCCCGCAGCCCGCCGGTGAGCTGGTGGATCACCGTCGACAGCGGGCCGCGGAACGGCACCCGTCCCTCGATGCCCTCGGGCACCAGCTTGTCCTCGGAGAGCGCGTCGTCGGCGAAGTAGCGGTCCTTGGAGTACGACGTGGCTTTCCCCCCGGCAGACCCCCTTCCTTGCATGGCGCCCAGTGACCCCATCCCGCGGTAGCTCTTGAACTGCTTGCCGTTGACGAAAACCAGCTCGCCGGGCGCCTCGGCGGTGCCGGCCAGCAGCGACCCCAGCATCGCCGTCGACGCGCCGGCGGCCAGCGCCTTGGCGATGTCGCCGGAGTACTGCAGCCCGCCGTCGGCGATCACCGGCACGCCATGCGGACGACACGCCGCAACTGCTTCCAAGATCGCGGTGATCTGCGGAGCGCCCACGCCGGCCACCACCCGGGTGGTACAGATCGATCCGGGGCCGACGCCCACCTTCACGGCGTCGGCGCCGGCGTCGACCAGTGCTGCCGCCCCGGCCCGGGTGGCGACGTTGCCGCCGACCACCTCGACCCGCTCACCCCCTTGGGCCTTGAGTTTGCCGACCATGTCGAGCACCAGCCGGTTGTGGGCGTGCGCGGTGTCCACGACCAGCACGTCGACTCCGGCGTCAGCCAGCGTCATCGCCCGCACCCACGCGTCGTCGCCGACGCCGACCGCGGCCCCCACCAGCAGCCGGCCGTCGCTGTCCTTGGTGGCCAGCGGATGCTGTTCGGTCTTGACGAAGTCCTTGACGGTGATCAGGCCGGTCAGCTTGCCGTGGCCGTCGACGATCGGCAGCTTCTCGACCTTGTACCGGCGCAGCAAACCCAGCGCGGCGTCCGCGGACACCCCCACCTGGGCGGTGATCAGCGGCGCCTTGGTCATCACCTCGGCGACCGGCTTGTCCTGGTCGACCTCGAAGCGCATGTCCCGGTTGGTGATGATGCCAACCAGGGCACCGGACTTGTCGACGACCGGCAGACCCGAGATCCGGAACCGGGCGCACAGCGCGTCCACCTCGGCCAGGGTGTTCTCCGGTGAGCAGGTCACCGGGTCGGTGACCATCCCGGCCTCCGAGCGTTTCACCGTCTCGACCTGACCGGCCTGCTCGGTGACCGGCAGGTTGCGGTGCAACACACCCATGCCACCGGCCCGGGCCATCGCGATCGCCATCCGCGCCTCGGTGACGGTGTCCATCGCCGAGCTGACCAGCGGCACCTTCAGCCGGATCCGCTTGGTCAACTGACTGGAGGTGTCAGCGGTGGCGGGCACCACGTCGGAGGCCGCCGGCAGCAGCAGGACGTCGTCGAACGTCAGCCCGAGCATCGCGACCTTGCCCGGGTTGTCGGGATCGGAGCCGCCGGCCGCCGCCGCCTCGTCGAGCAGGCCACCGAGATGCGGGACAGCAGAGCCAAGGGTCATCGGGGGCCTCCACTACGCAGCCGGGTTGAGAAGCGTGAGAAGCCCATCCTAATCGCTCGCGCCCCGCGCGGTGGGTCCGTTGCGCCCCGCCCGCTGGCGTTACGTCGGACGGACTGCGTACCCTTAGGGGCGTGCGTGACCATCTGCCACCCGGTTTGCCACCCGACCCCTTCGCAGACGACCCTCATGACCCGTCGGCCGTCCTGGACGACGTCGAGCCGGGGCCACCGCTGGACCCGCAGGAACGGACTGCCGTCGAGGCAGACCTGGCCGACCTGGCAGTCTACGAAGCGCTGTTGTCGCCCAGGGGGATTCGCGGCCTGGTGGTCTGCTGCGACGACTGCCGCCAGGACCACTATCACGACTGGGACATGCTGCGCGCCAACCTGCTGCAATTGCTTGTCGACGGCACCGTCCGGCCGCACGAGCCGGCCTACGACCCCGAGCCGGAGACCTATGTCACCTGGGATTACTGCCGCGGATACGCCGACGCCTCACTCAACGGCGCCACCTCGGAGGCCGACGGGTACCGCTGACCCACGTCAACCGTGCCGCCAGTCACCGCCGCGGCGGCCCACCAGCGCTGCGCGACTGGCCCGGATGTCGCGGATCTCCCGCAGGGTGCGCGTCGGGCTTCCGATGTCGATCAGCAGGCTGGCCAGCGCCCACTGCAGCGGCACCAGGCCGAACGCTTCGGCGGCGCCCAATGCCGCGTCGGCCACGGCCCGCGCCCTGTCGACGTTGCCGTCGCAGCACAGCGCGCTGGCCAGCACCATGTCGCTTTTGACCCGGTGCCGGGCCGATCCCGTGGTCAGTTCTTCGGCCTGCTCGGCCCGCCGGACCGCGGTCGCCCCGTCGCCGGTGGCCATCGCCAGCTCGGCGGTCACCCAGGCCCGCCGCACCGCCAGCCGGTGTGCCGGCGTGGTGACCGGATCCGGCAATTCGGCGGCGCGGGCCAGCAGCGCCGCCGACGCCGCGAAACGGCCGACCCCGAGCGCGTCGGCGGCCAGCCCGATCAGCGCGTCGGCCCTGGCCTCGAGATCCCCGGGATCGTCGCCGGCGTGCGCCAGCGCCCGGCCGTCGCACCCACGGGCCAGACTGTGCCAGCCCAGCTGGCGCAGGAAAGAGCCCCGCGTGCTGTGCGCCAGGGAAACCAGCGGAGCCAGCGGCCCGGCCGGCGGGTTGCCCAGCAGCGCCGCCAGGTCGGCCCGGGCGGTGGCGAAGCGGCCCTGTCCGCCGGCGGCGACCGCGCGCAGCCACAGCTGGCGCGGCGTGGCGGCGGTCGGCAGCGGCCAGGTGCCGGGTTCGCTGCCGAACGCGGCGGCGGTGAGCACAGCGTCGTTTTCGGGCGTGAGCATGGCAGCGCGAACGCTATCAACCCGTCGGTGCGAGGAGTACGTCAGTTAACAGTTCGTAGTATCTGCGTTACAGCCGTATTAATCCGACGATGTCTTGGACAAAAGTGAGTTCGCCACGGCCAGAAGTGAACTGGTGATTTGCAGCGCACTCCGTGTCGACATGACGTCGACATGACCGCAGGCCCTCGACGGGATGTAGCAAGCGTGTCTCAGCGGTAAAAGTAAGGCGAAATTCAGCCACCGCCGTTAGGGTTCGCGGTAGCGTCGATCACGTTGGAACGGTTTGCCGCTCGGCCCTAGCATGGTGTCGCCGACACCGCTCGGGCCTGCTTCGCATCACCGTTCAAAGGGGGGTTTTACATGTCAGAGGTTGATCAACTGCCCAGCCGCAAGACCGACAGCTGGGATTGGCAACTGCGCGGTGCCTGCCGCGGCGTCGATTCGTCGGTGTTCTTCCCGCCCGACGGGGAACGCGGCCGAGCCCGCGCGCAACGGGAGAGGCACGCCAAGCAGTTCTGCCGGAACTGCCCGGTGATGGCGCAGTGCCGGGCTCACGCGCTGACGGTCGGCGAGCCGTACGGGGTCTGGGGCGGCATGTCCGAGGCCGAGCGCTATGAACTGCTCAAACGCGACCTGCGGCGGAGCGTCTAACGGCGGCATGACCGCCTGGGGCGCTATTAGGGCTCTCGGCGTGGGGCTCATCCGGCCATTCCCACCAGGCGCGTGAGCTGGTCGCGGCGCTCGATGTCGAGCTTGGCGAAGATGCGGTAGAGGTGCCCGTCGACCGTTCGCATCGAGACAGACAGCCGATCGGCGACCTGGCGGTTGGATAACCCGGCGGCGACCAGTCTGGCGACCTCGCGTTCCCGGTCGGTGATGGGCAGCGGCCGGGCGGCCGCCTCGGTGGCCGGGGTCCGCAGTCCGCTCTGGCCGGCCAGCCAGTGCGCCCGGGCCGACGACTCCAACTCCTTGCGGCGGTGCCCGGTACGCGCGTGTTCGCACGCGGCCTGGGCTGCCGCGTCGGCGACCAGCGCTATCGCCCCCAACTCGGCGAACCGGTCAGCCGCGGCATCGAGCACGTCGCCGTCGCGGTCGGCCAGGCCGCGGGCATGCGCGGCGACGGCCCCCGCCAACGGAGTGTCCAGCAACCTGGCGAGTTCCCCAAGCCTTGCGGCGCGCGACCGGTCGCCGAACCGGACAGCGGTGTGCAGCGCCCGCATCTCGACGGCCCACATCCCGGATCGCCGGGCGATCTGCGCAGCGCGCAGCGCGTGCGCCTGAGCAGCGGTGGTCTGGCCGACCGACGCCCGCTCCCAGGCGCGGGCAAGCTCAAGTTCGGGGAGGAACACGACGACCTGCGGCCCATTGGCGTCTTCGCACGCCTTCAGGGCGATGGCAGCGGCGGCGCAATCGCCCCGCCCGGCCTCGGCTTGCGTCAACCAGGCCGCCACCAGCATCAACCAACCCGGCGGAAAACCCTGCGACATCACCGACACCGAGTCGTGAAATGCCGCGCACGCCGAAGCCAGCGCGCCGCGGGCCATGCTGACGATTCCCAGCATCGAGTTCGCGAAGGCCTCCGCTTGGGCCACACCCGCGGTCAGCGCCGTGCAGCGTTGCCGGACCCGATCGGCCGCCGGAAAATCACCCTCGGCCGTCAACGCCATCACCTCTGCCAGGCCGATCGTGAACCGCAACAGCCCCGACTCGGCCCGCCACCCCGCGTCAGCGATGCGGGCGGCCTCCGGGAAACGCCCAGCCAGGGCCAACGCCCACGACGCCGCCGAAGCTGCCCACACCGTCGCCTCCGGCTCGACCTGCGACTCGCACACCGCCATCGCGGTACTGATCGCCGTGGGCAGATCCCCGGAAGCGAACGCGAACGTCGCCTCGATGGCGGTGGCCAGACCGGGTGAGGCCGCGGACTCGACGCGGTCCTTCACCTCGGCCAGCACCGCTCGGGCTGCATCGACTCGCCCGCAGCTCCAGAACAGATTCACCGCGCGCAGACAACCCCATCGCTCGGTGAGCAGTTCATCGGCGCCGTCGGGCCCGAACGCGCCCAACACCGCCTCGGCCTCCGCGCCGCGGTCCTGCCAACTGATCGCCTCGGCCAACACCATCGCCGCCGCCAGGCCGCCACCGCGGTCGAACGCAAAGCGGGCCAACTCCTCGCCGGCGACGACGTTCGACATGGCGACCGCGCTGGCCGCCGCCTCAATGATCACGTCGAGATCCGGGGGCAGATCGCTGCCCACCAAGAACTGGGCCAGCCGGATGAGGGTGCGCACATCCGGGCTCCCAGTGCGCGGTGCCATCGCCGCCAAACGCTGCCGCAGTTGTTGGGCCAGTAGGCTATTGAGCTGCCGGGTCCGCACCACCCCGGCACGCCGGAGTGCCGCTTCACCGAAGACGGGGTGTTGCAGCCGCGCCACCAGCAGCGAACCGTCGGCGACGAGCTGAATCAGGCCTCGGCGCTCCAGGCATGCCAGCGCGTCGTTGTCGCAGACCTCGCGCAGAATCTCCCAGTCCAGCACCTCGGCGACGGCGAGGACCTCGACGACCTCCAGTTCCTCGGGGGCCAACGACCGCAGCCGAAAATCCAGAAGGTCATAAAGCTCGTCGCCACTGCGCAGCGGGCCGCGAAGTTGCCAGCCCAACTCGGTCCGCGCCAGCACACCGTTCTCACGGCCGGCGAGCAGCAGGCCGCGAAGGAACAGCGGGTTGCCGGCGGTCCGGCGATACAGCTCATCGACCAGACGGCTCGCGACCGCGTCACCGAGCACAGCACGGGCCAGCTCCCCGGTCTGGGCCCGGGTGAACGCCTCGATCCTCAGCCGCAGCACCAGCCCTTCCTTCCACAGCGCGGTCACCGCGTCGGGCACCTCACCATCGGCACCATCGGCACCATCGGCACGGATCACCACGATCAACCTGCAACGGCCACTGAGCGCGAGTTGATGCAGCAACGTCGCCGACAATGCGTCGAGCAACTGGGCGTCGTCCACCACCAGCACCAGGTTGTCGTCCTGCTCCAACGCGCGGTGTGCGGCGGCGAGCAGCACCGCAGGTTCATGTGCTTCACCGATGGCCACCGACCGGTAGAAGGCCCCCAACGGGACGGCGCGGCCGGGCGCGGTGCCCAGCACGAACCGCACTGTCCGCCCGCTGGACTGCAAGGCCTCGGCAAGAGTACGCGCCAGCGTCGACTTGCCGACCCCGCTCTCGCCGACCAGCGCGACCCCGCGCACCTGCGCGCCGCCCTCGACCACCGCCAACGCCCGGTGAAACTCGGCGTCGCGAGCCACCATCGGCCAACGCGGTGCAGACCCCTCGGACCCCTGCCCCGCACTCCCAGTCTCTCGGCCCACATGCTGCGGGGACTGGAGCCTGTCGGCTTTGGGCGTGTGTTCGGGCATCGGCATGCCCGACCGTAGCACAGTGCGTCCCGTTTTAGAGATTAAATCCCTATGAACAGATCTATAACTACAAACAGAGGCTGTCGGATCTATATCGAGTGGTTGTGCCACTATCGATGGACACGCTACCATCAGCACGTGACACGCACCAACAGAGAGGGCCGCGACCTCAGGCGGGTTCTCGAATACGCCCTGAATCGCGACATCTCCGACGTCGAGATGGCCGGCGCGCTGGGCATGCCGACGAGCACCTTCGGGAAGCGTAAACGCAAGTCCGACTTCCCGACCTTCGAGGAGCTGACGCAGCTGGCCGTGTACTTCGGGCTCGACGCGCTCGCCCTCCAGGTCGACTTCGGGTTCATTCCCGAGGACGCCCTGCGGGAGCCGCGCCCTTTGCTGTCGACGACCAGGAGGACGGCGACAACCAAGCTGGTTAAGCTCAGGCCGCGCCCGGACGCCGCGCCGTTGTGATGGACCTTGAGTAACCTTGCGGAATCGGTCCGGCGCTATCATCTGGGGACACACGGGAGGTGTCCAGTGGCATTGACGCTGTTGGTCTGCGCCACCACGTTGTTCAGCGCCTACACGTTGTGGACGCGGCGCTCCACCTGGCGGGTCCAGTGGGAGGGTGCGACGACGACCGCCGTCATCGCCTTCACCGCCGGCATCATGTTGATCACGCCGCTCGTGGCCGTGCTATGGGATGCGCCGCTGCACGCGGTCACGAGAGTCTGGGGACTGGAGCACCTGATTGGGCACCTGACGTATCTGATCGGCCTCGCGGCGCTGCTGCACGCCACAATCGGCCGTATCGATCTGCCCGACCCGCGACAGTTTTTCCGGCGGCGAATCCTGCTCCCCGGCGCCGTCGCGGTCCCCGTTCTCATCGTCGTGTTCCTCAGGTACGCCCCCGACCACCCGGTGCCCGACTTGATCCACGACGACACTGCGCCGGCGTACTGGCTGCTCCTGTGCGCAGCAGCCACATGGATCATCGGCAATCTCATGTGGGGGCTGTCCATTGTCCGACGCTCTCCGCCTAGCCGTGTGGTCGCCGACATCTACCTAACCGCATTGGGCCTCGATGGCGCTTGCGTGGCGTGCCTGGTGCTGCACGCCGTGTCGCGGTTCCCTGGCTGGCCAGGCTGGATGTTCCTGTGTGCGTCATGTGTGGGCTACACGTCCGGCGCATGGTGGTCGTGGCGACTCAAGCTGCAGTGGCTTGGCCTGCAATCGCGAGGATTCAGCGTCACGGTTCGAGACAGCCGGACCGTGGCCCGCCTATAGCCCGGTCGGCAGCCCGCGAGTTAGCTCAGGGTCAACTCGCGCCCGCCGCGATCACCTGGTCCACCTCCAGTGCCCGGTCGGCCATCTCGGCGTGTGCCTTGTCCAGTGCGTCGGCCTGATCCTCGTCGGCCTTCATCAGCGCCTCAATGTCGAAGCCGGCCATGTCGAGGACACCCATGTCCTTGAAGGCCTTCTGCACCTTGTCGCCCCACAACCCGATGTCCTTGACGATCGGCACGATCCGGCTGAACAGGTGCGAACGGAATTGGATCATCAGCGGCGAGTTGTCGACCCAGTCGGCACACTCTTGCACGTCGAGGCCGAGCGTCTCGAAAACCTCCTCGCCGCGGAACCGGTCGCGCATCAGGTAGCAGGCGTCCACGACAAACTCTTCACGCTCGTCCCGCTCGGCCTTGGTCAGCGCGCGGTAGTAATCCTTCAGCGAGATTCGGCCGAAGGCGACGTGCCGGGCCTCGTCCTGCATGACGTAGGCCAGCAATTGCTTGGCCAGCGAGTCCGGCGGAGCCATGTCACGCAGCACCCCGAAGGCGGCCAGCGCGAGCCCTTCGATGAGGACCTGCATGCCGAGGTAGGGCATGTCCCAGCGCGAGTCGCGCAGGGTGTCGTCCAGCAGCGCGGTGAGGTGCTTGTTGATCGGGTAGACCAGGCCGACCTTCTCCTGCAGGAACCGCGCGAACGCTTCGACGTGCCGAGCCTCGTCCATGGTCTGGGTGGCCGCGTAGAATTTCGCGTCCAGGTCCGGGACCACATCGACGATCTTGGCCGCGCACACCATCGCCCCCTGCTCGCCGTGCAGGAATTGCGAGAACTGCCAGGACTGCGAGTGCCGGCGCATCTCGGAGCGCCGTGATTCGTCTGCGGCCTCCCACATCGGGCTGCCGAACAGCGGGTGGAACTCGTCGGGCAGCCCGACCGGGTTCTTCGGGTCGACGTCTTGTGCCCAGTCGATGCGCGACTGGGCATCCCACTGCTTGTCCTTTCCTTTCTGGTACAGGGAAAGGAGCCGGGCGCGCCCCTCGTCGTACTCCCAGGTGAAGCGCGCGTCGCCGACGCAGGGAACCTCCCACGAGTACGGTGTGGGCACATCTGTGTACTTGTCCTTCGTGGTCATGAGTTGCCACCTCTCTGCCCGGTGTGACCGGTGGTCATATGATGATTATCACAGTGCACCGCGTGCGGCAGCCTGTCAACTCTGTCACCATCGAAGCCGCCGAACAGGCCGCCGATCTAACGCCACGTCTCACCGATAGGCGTCGCTGCGCTTGGCCACGTTGAACACTATTACTTCGCCGGCAGCGTCGTCGGTGGAGTACACCACCCGATATTGTCCCAACCGTATACGCCAATCACGCTGACTCCCAACCAGTTTCTTCGCCTTGACCGGTCGCGGATCGTGGGACAGACCTATGACCGCCTGCAACGCTGCTTCCAACTCGCCACGGGGGAGTCGCTGCAACTGCTTGAGTACGTCAGGGTGGAACGAGATCCTCATCCGGCCGCGAACGCGTCCGCGTCGACACCGAGCTCATCGAGCATCTCCGC
>NZ_JBYCKY010000439.1:0-3450 GCF_057473605.1 Mycobacterium sp. TH-M82
CGGGGGTGCGCACCAGCGGGTTGACCTCGACCAGGGTGGCGTCTTCTTCGACGAACACCTCCCACAGCTTGGTGATGGTGACAGCCGCGGCATCCAGCACCTCGGTGGGCAGATGTCCCTGTTCGGCGATCGAACGCGCGAAGACAAGGTCGACGCCGGTGACAGGATCGACGGACACCTTGGCGAGGCGGTCCGGTTTGGTCGCGGCCACCTCCTCGATCTCCACGCCCCCCTCGACCGAGCACATAGCCAGGTAGGTGCGGTTGGCCCGGTCGAGCAAAAAAGAGAGGTAGTACTCCGCGGCGATGTCGCTGGCTTCGGACACCAGCAGCTTTTTGACGACGTGGCCCTTGATGTCCAAGCCGAGAATGTGCTGCGCGTGAGTGTAGGCGTCCTCCGGTGTGGCGGCGTACTTGACGCCGCCGGCCTTGCCCCGCCCGCCGGTCTTGACCTGGGCCTTCACCATCACCGGTCGACCGATCTCCGTGGCGATCGTCTGTGCGCCCGCGGGTGAGTCGGTCACCCGGCCCGGGCTGGTGGGCACGCTGTGCTTGGCGAACAACTCTTTCGCCTGGTACTCGAAAAGGTCCATGGCCTCACTGTCTTAATCGGGTCGGCGGCGTGTCGGCGGTTACGGTTCACGCGGACTTCGTAATTCCAAGCTTCGGGGGAACTGTATCGACACCGCTACAGCGTTTCGGCGCCGCATACCATTCCTGTGGCATATCTCACCGCGAGTGGATTGTGATACACCTCACATTCCTGGCCCAGGTTTTCCCGATAGGTTGCCTCTTTCGTGGGGAAGTGGTTACCGTTTCGGGGTCCAGATAACGTTCTGATCACGACCAGAGAGATTCCCAGGTTGACGAAGCGCGGTCTGCCCCCGTTTCCTGGCTTGCGTGGGCACAGTGACTGGCCAGACTGGTCATCCCCGCACCCCAATGAGGTCACCGACATCATCCCGTTCGATGAGTTCGGCAACGTCGATGACCTGGATGATGTGGACCGCAGCGATGACACCGCATTCGCCAGCGATGCGCCGGCGTCGGGTGCACCCGACGTGTATTGCCCGGCCGACACCACCGACGACCCGGCCGACCTGGCCGACCTGGCCGACCTGGCCGACCTGGCCAGCCTGGCCAACCTGGCCCCGCTGCGGCCCGCACGTCCCCGCGCCCACCCCGATCACCGGCGCGCGACAAGACCGTCCGGTGTGCCCGGGCGCCGGGCAAAACACCGCAGACAACCGACCAGTGCCGTCAAGGGCCGCGTGCTGATCGCCAGCATGGCGGCTGGCGCGGCGGCCGCAGCGGCGCACGCCGCGACCCAGTCGCCCGACACCGCCACGGCGCAGACGGTGCTGGTCGCCGCTAACTCCTCGCTGGGCGGCGGAACAGGCGCCACCGCCAGCCCCGCCAGCCCCGCTGGCCACGGCATGCAGATGGTCACCGTCAAGCCGACGGCGAACATTGTCGTGCACAACGAGGAGCTGGCTAAGGGTGTGGCGTTTGCTCAGGAGCGTGCCGACCGGGAAGCCCGGCTGCAGCGGCCACTGTTCGTGATGCCGACGCGGGGTCTGTTCACCTCGAGCTTCGGCTACCGATGGGGTGTGTTGCACGGTGGCATCGACATCGCCAACTCGATCGGCACCCCGATTGTGGCGGCATCCGACGGAGTCGTCATCGAGGCGGGCCCGAGCGCCGGCTACGGCATGCTGGTCAAGCTGCGGCATTCCGATGGAACGGTAACGCTGTACGGCCACGTCAACAGCACGACGGTCAGCGTCGGCGAGCGGGTGATGGCCGGTGACCAGATCGCCACGATGGGCAATCGGGGCTACTCCACCGGCTCACATTTGCACTTCGAGGTGCTGCAGGGCGGCACCAATCGCATCAACCCGGCCTCCTGGCTGACCAACCGCGGGGTCAACCCGGGGGGATAGCCACCCGGTGGTGGCCACCGAAGTGACAACCGGCTGGTGGCCAAGCCGTGTTGACGCTGAATCGGGAGACGAAGCGCTGGCTTCCGGCGGCCTGACCACTTAGAGCTTGGTGAGTGGGGCGTGGTTGTGCATCAGCTTGACCCGCCCGGAGCTGCCGAAGTCGATCAATGACATCGCGGATTCGCCCACCCCGGATACCTCCTCGACCCGACCGAGCCCGTATTTGTCATGGGACACCCGGTCGCCGGGCTGCAGAACCAGCAGCGGCCGCTTGCCGGCCGCGGAGCGGGTGGGCGACGGGCGCGGAGCACCGAATCGACCGACGCCGCTGACCGGCGCACTCAACGATGCAGTGGTATCGGTGGTGTCGGCGCGCCGCCAATCGACGAGGTGCCGTGGGATCTCCCGCAGAAAGCGGGATTCCGGGTTCAGCATGGGTTGACCCCACGATGAACGCACCCTGGCCCTGCTTACGTAGAGCCGCTGGCGCGCCCGGGTGATGCCGACGTAAGCCAGCCGACGTTCCTCGGACAGCTCGCGTGCGTCATCCAGCGACCGCATATGCGGAAACATGCCGTCCTCCCAGCCCGTCATGAACACCACCGGGAACTCCAGCCCTTTGGCCGTGTGCAGCGTCATCAGCGTGACCACACCGGCACCGTGCTCGGGAATCTCGTCGGTGTCGGCGATCAGCGAAACCCGCTCCAGGAAAGCTGCCAGCATCCCGGCGTCCGGCACGCCATCTTCACCGGCCGGAGCATCGGCGGCGTTCTGCTCAGCAAGCAGGTTGGCTCGGTCGACGCTGAATTCGTGTGCAACGCTGACGAGTTCGTTGACATTGTCCAGCCGGGCCAGATCCTGCGGATCGGCGGAGGACTCCAGCTCACCCCGGTAGCCGGTCCGGTCCAGCACCATCTCGACCAGACCGCCGAGGTCTTCCCCGGAGGAGTCCAGGCGGCCCCGCAGGTCATCGAGCAGCTCGACGAATGCGGCAATCGCCTTCTGCGAGCGGGTATTGACCATCGGCACGTTGCCGTCGGCGGCGGTGGCCAGCGCCTCAGCGAAACCGATGCCGGCGTTCTCGGCGTAGAGTGCCACACACGCCTCCGCACGGTCCCCGATGCCGCGCCGGGGAGTGTTGAGGATGCGCCGCAGGCTCACCGTATCGCCGGGGTTATCCACCACCCGCAGGTAGGCGATGATGTCGCGGATCTCCTTGCGCTCATAAAACCGTACGCCGCCAACGACTTTGTACGGGATTCCGGTTCGGATGAACACCTCCTCTAGTGCTCGCGACGCGTTGTTTGTCCGGTAGAACACCGCGACGTCGCTGTAGCTGAGCTCACCACGGTCGGCCAGCGCGTCGATCTCCCCCGCGGCGAACCGGGCCTCGTCGTGCTCGTTGTCGGCCACGTAACCGACGATCAGCTCCCCGTCGCCGGCGTCGGTCCACAACCGTTTCTCCCGGCGCCCGGAGTTGCAGGCGATCACCGCGTTGGCCGCCGACA
>NZ_JBYCKY010000440.1:0-1870 GCF_057473605.1 Mycobacterium sp. TH-M82
GGGGTCCCGCCCACACCGTTAGTCTGGCCCACCATCCCGCCGACGTCGTAGCTGGTGACGGTGTTGGTGTCGAG
Source organism: Mycobacterium sp. TH-M82 (assembly GCF_057473605.1). Lineage (NCBI taxonomy): Bacteria > Bacillati > Actinomycetota > Actinomycetes > Mycobacteriales > Mycobacteriaceae > Mycobacterium > Mycobacterium sp. TH-M82. Next base: position 75 of record NZ_JBYCKY010000440.1, read on the forward strand.
GTTCAGCACCGACAGATTGTCGAAGAGCCCACCAGTGGTCATGTAGGCATCACCATCGGTGGTGTCGACAACCACCTCGCCCGGATTGATGCTGGGGTTAGCGACGAGGGTGTCAGAGTTCAGGTCGATCGTCAGCAGAAGCTCATTCTTGCCCACAATTTCGTGGGCGTAGAGATCGCCGTTGACGAGATCGTAGGGCACCACGGACGCGTGTGCGACGCCCGCGATGGTGTCGTTGGTGACGGTGTTGGTGGTGGGATCGATGACCGATAGTCCGCTGTTGGCGCCCCCGACGTAAAAGTCACCGTTGGCGGAGTCGTAGACGATCCCCGACGGACCGGAGCTGTCGGGGAGGGTGAGGGTGTCGGTGACGGTGTTGGTGTGCGGATCGATCACGGTCACCGTGTCGCTGTCGGGGTTAGTGATGTAGAGGTCGCCGTTGGTCGGGGCGACCGCCATCTGGCCTGGAGCGACGCCGATCGTGATGGTGTCGGTGACGGTGTTGGTGGTCGGGTTGATCACCGAGACGGTTCCGGGCTGGGAGTCAGCCCAGTCGTTGGTGTTGATCACGTAGATATCACTGTTAGCGGGGTCGTAGGCGATGCCGGTCAGATCCCCGACGGTGGGGCCCGCCGGCCCGACGGTGATGGTGCCGATGTTGGTGTTGGTGTCGGTGTTGATCACCGAGACGGTGCCGTTGTAAGTATCGGCGACGTAGAGGTCATGGTTGGCGGGGTCGTAGGTGATCGCTCCGGGCCCGTCACCGGCGCTGGCGATGAACTCAAGGGGCGAGGTGGCCGTCGGTGGTGCCGGGAATGCGCCGTTGGCCCCGTCCCAACTCAAGGAACCATTGGAACCGAAGATCCCCCCAGACCCGCCACCGGCCCCGGCGCCACCGGTCCCGGCGACTCCGTTAGCCCCATCGGCCGCCCCGGCACCGCCAGCACCTCCGACGCCGCCGTCACCACCGTTGCCCGCCGTGCCGGCATTACCGCCGTCACCGTAGAGCCAGCCACCATTGCCGCCGGCCCCGCCGTCGCCCCCGGCGCCGCCGTTTTGGCCCGCGCCACCGGCCACCCCAGCCAGAGCGCTGTTGTTTGTCCCGTCGGCGCCGACCGCACCCGTACCGCCCTCGCCGCCGTTGCCGCCGATCCCGAAGAACCCGGTCGCGTTCCCTCCAGCACCGCCGGCGCCACCATCGCCGCCCGGGGTGACCGCGTCACCGCCATCACCGCCGTTGCCGGCGATGCCGTAACCGGTGTCACCACCAGCCCCACCGGCCGATCCGTCAAACCCGTTGCCGCCGTCCCCGCCGTCACCGTCATAGGCCACACCGCCCGCACCGCCGGGGTCCCCGGCGATGGTGCTGTCCCAGCCGTTGCCGCCATCCCCGAACCACAACCCGCCCGCACCCCCATTTGGGTCGGCTTGGGTTCCGTTGGCGCCGTCACCGATCAAGATGCCCTGGCCGCCCCAGGACTGCCATTCACTGTTGAGTTGGGCGTCGAATGCTTCACCTTGGGCGCTGTCGATCCAGTTCTGTTCCCAGGTGTGGATCGGGTCGTAAATGTTGGTCTCATACCACTGCGTCAGGCTGTCGGTTGCCGCCGCCGAACCCGAGGCGTCCGCGCTGGCCGCCGCGTGCACCGACGCCGCCACGACCGAGTCCAGAGCACCCACATCGGTGTCGAGGTTGGGCAGCACAGTGTCGGCCCCCACGCCCAGATCCGCACCCACGCCCGCATCAGCCTCCGCCGACACCATCGAATCCATCAGCAGATCCATCATGTCGTCGA
>NZ_JBYCKY010000441.1:0-5009 GCF_057473605.1 Mycobacterium sp. TH-M82
CGGCGAACGCGACGCCGGACTCCAGCTCGCGCTCCACGGTGGGGTCGGCACCACGCTCGGAGACCACCGCGCGTCGATTGGCCAGCAGGTAGGACACCCGCGCGATTTCGAAGATTTTCGCGTCCCAGTAGTGGATGTTGAGGACGATCTTCGACCGTGCGATCCAGGCGTCGCGGCGCCCGCCGAGGACGCCCGACAGCCATTTGACACGAAGACCTCGGTCGTGCAGTTCCCGGAGAACGCCGTACCGGCGCTCGCTGAGCATGCCGTAGAAAAGGACGTCGATGTCCTCGGAGACCGGGGTGATACGGGTCAGCTCGGGCACGTATCCGATCGGAACGTAAGTGGGCCGGGGCAGTCCCATCGCGGCGAGCCGCTCGATGTTGGCGTGACTGTAATCCCACGCCGGGTAGCGCCGGAAAAGGTCGACGAATTCCGGCATCGTCATCCACGGCGAGTCGTCACCCAATTGCTCGAGGTTGTAGAAGATCGGGTTTTTGGGCACCTCCAAGCCGTACTGGACGAGATGGTTCGCGCCGAACACGATGGTGCGGCGTTCGTCGAGGTCAAGACGGTCGGTCAGCACCGAGTCGTGCCCGAGCGCCGCAAGAGCATGGTGCACGGTCTCCGCAATCTCGCGAAATCCTCCGCCGATGGTCGGATTGGTAGAAGGTGTCACAATTGCGACGGCGAAACGCATGGGTGCAGCGTAGTGAAAGAGGGGCGCTGCGGCTTGCCGATGGGTCACTCACCCGGTCACTCGCTGGGCGCAGCGCAGCCTTTCAAGCTCGTGTGTGCCTCCCGGAGCGACGAACTGCGTCAAGATGCCTGCGAAACCTGACTGTTGCCCGACACTGAAGATGAGCATGACGCGGTCGGTAGCGGTCAGGGCGACGAAACGCGGTAGACGGTGCGCGTGCTGCCGCGGCCGCTGCACCCGCACAGCGGCGTGCGCCAGACAACCCGCAACCCGTGCACCTGAGCATCGCGACGAAAAACGGGGCGCGCAATATGTCTCGGTACTCCAGTCGGCATCGACCAACTTCGGCAGCGCATCGTCACGCTCGAACAGCACATCGTCGAGCTACCACTGCAACTCGACGAACGCGACCAAGACAGGAGCCTCCGATGAAACCCGGAGGGCCTCAAGGCCCGCCCGGAGGGACCGTTACACGACTGCTTCCAGTTTGCAGAACTGACCGTGTCCAGTTTTTAAAACCGACCGGTTCCGATCTGCAAACCCGACTGTTTCCAGTGTCGCCGAATCTATTTCGATCGCCGACCGGCTTGCGGTACCGTTCCGCTTCGGTTGCTCGAAGGCAGTCTCGGATTACGCCCTTACTTCGGCAGGGCTGGCGATGAACGTGAGGTGGCATGCTATGAGTTCTCCTTTCTACGTCGACCCGGCCATGGTCCAGTGGCTGACGGCGAATCTTGACAACATCGGCACGAACCTGGCCAGCGCCCACGCGGCGGCGGCTGCCCCGACGACAGAGCTGGCGGCGGCGGCGGGCGACGAGGTGTCGACGGCGGTTGCATCGCTGTTCGGCCAGCATGCTGCGCAGTATCAAGCGCTGGCCGCGAGGGCATCCGCCTTCCATGAACAGTTCACGCGCACCATGTCGGCCAGCGGGGCTTCGTACATCAGCGCCGAGATGGCCAACGCGGCGCAAACGGCGGAAGGTGCTGTGCAGGCGTCGGCGGCTTCGATCCTCAATCCGGTCAACTCGTTTTTCCTGCAGGAAACAGGGCGTGTGCTGATCGGTAACGGCGCCGCTGGATACACCACCGCCGCGGGGCAGGGGACGGCCGGCGGGGCCGGCGGGTGGCTGTACGGCAGCGGCGGTGCCGGTGGTACAAGCACGGCAGCCGGCGATGTCGGCGGTGCTGGCGGGGCGGCAGGGTTGATCGGTACCGGTGGTGCTGGCGGCACGGGTGGCGCCGATGCTGCCGGCGGTGCCGGCGGTGCCGGCGGGTGGTTGTTCGGTAACGGCGGCGCCGGCGGCCTGGGTGGCGCCGGTGCTGCCGGTGGTGCCGGCGGCAGGGCGTGGTTGTTCGGTGCCGGTGGTGCTGGCGGTGCCGGCGGATCATCCACTGATCCGAGTGTGAATGGTGGTACCGGTGGTGCTGGCGGCCAGGGTGGGTTGTTCTTTGGCCATGGTGGTGCCGGCGGGGTCGGCGGGGCGGGCGCCCCAGGTACTACAGGCACCTCCAGTAGCCCAGATGGTGGTCTCGGTAGTGACGGTGGTGCCGGTGGTGCCGGTGGTCGGGGCGGGTTGCTCCTGGGTGACGGCGGTGCCGGCGGTGCCGGTGGTCAGGGCGGCGCCGGCGGAAACTCCATCAGTGGTGGTGTCCCCGGTGCTCCCGGCGCCGGCGGTCATGGCGGTGCCGGCGGCGACGGCGGCATTTTTGGTGCTCACGGTGCTCAGGGCGCCCAGGGCGCTCAGGGCGCTCACGGCGCGACCGGGTAGCGGTTCGCCTGGTGCGGTGGTGACTTGAGTGACCGAAGCGGATCGTGCTGAGCGTGGCAACATAGATTGTCGTCGCGGTTTGCGAACATGCCGGGGTCGTCGCCGATCCGGGTTCCTCCGGTAATAAGCTTGCCGGCCTGTGCTGGCGGCAGTCGGATTGTGCGGCTTGTCCTCAATCACGAACTCACTCCGGGTCGGCCCGCAACTGGCCAACCCCGTTCGCGGGCGGCCGCGCCGTTCTCGACCGCGGCAGTCAGAGTCGCAGTCAGAGTCGTTGGGCAGTCTCAATCTCTTGCAGGACAGGCGCTTTCGCTAACTAAACAGCGTGTCACGCGGAGTTTCGCGCAAAATCGAGGTTCGCGCAGGTTGCTGGGGGCCGAAGCACAGCGATTGCGCGGTGCTGCCGTCACGGCGACATGTCCGACGAAGCCGTCGCGGATCGCCGGCGGTGACGCGTTGCGGTGTTCGTCGAACGGCACGACCTATGATCCGCAGTCGCCGCGACGTCGCGTGCAACCCGTCCCGCGAAACCATTGCTATGTAAACTCTGGGCGGTGTCCAAACGAGTAACCGCACACCCCGTGATCTGCCTGAACATGATCGTGAAAGACGAGGCCGACGTCGTCGTGGAGGCGCTCGATTCGGTCGCACCCTACATCAGCTCATGGGTGATCGTCGACACCGGCTCCACCGACGGGACCCAGGACGTGATCGGCAAACACATGGCCCGCCTAGGCATCTCGGGCGAGCTTCACGAACGGCCATGGCGCAATTTCGGCGACAACCGCACCGAGGCACTGGACCTCGCCCAAGGCCACGGCGACTACATCTGGGTCATCGACGCCGACGACATCGTCACGGGTACACCCGACTTCACCCAACTGAGCGCCGACATCTACCGCATGCGCCTCGGGGACGCCTCCTTCACCTACTGGCGCCCGCAGTTGTTCCGCGACGGGGTGCGAGTGCGCTATGAAGGCGTCGTCCACGAGACGGCCGTATGGGAGTCTGACTGCGTTGTCGGGCGCGTCGAGGGCGACTATTACGTCGAATCTCGTCGCCTCGGTGCCCGCAGTCAGGATACGCAGAAGTATGCGCGTGACCGCGACCTGTTGCTGGCCGAGGTCGAACGCAACCCCGAGAATGCGCGGTCGGTGTTCTATCTGGCCCAGAGTTACTTCGACCTGGGTGATTTCGTCAACGCTCGCAAGTGGTATGAGCGACGGGCCGAGATGGGCGGCTTGGACGAGGAGGTCTACTATTCGATGCTCCGGCTCGCGGAGTCGATGGCGCGACTCGATTGGCCCTGGCTGGTTGTCCAGGAGGCCTACCTCAGGGCGTGGGAGTTTCGACCGACCCGAGCAGAGGCGCTGTATGCCATCGCACGCCGGTACCGCGAAGATCAGCGCTACCAGCCCGGTCACTTGTTTGCCCAGCGCGCCGCCCGAATCCCGTTTCCCGAAAACGACGTCTTGTTTATCGGAGCAGACGTCTACGCGTGGCGCGCGGTCGATGAGCAGGCGGTGTGCGCGAGCTGGATCGGCCGGCATGTCGAGGCGTTCACGCTGTGCCGGAACCTGCTGGCCCGCCCTGATCTGCCCGAGCCTGATCGGCAACGGATCGCGGCCAACCGCGACTTCAACGTGCCGGTCATGCTCGAGGCGGCGGCATCCTATCCCGATGCGCTTGTGCAGCGTCTGGTCGCCAGTCAAGGCGCCACGGTCACCGTCAGCCTGATCGCCGGACCGGACCGCGAGACCACTGAGCAGGCCATCAACTCATTTCTGAACTGCTGTCTCGATCTGTCACTGTGGTTCGGGCGCTTCCTGGTGGTCGATGCCGGCTTGTCCGCCCCCAACCGCGTGCTACTGCGGCAGCGCTACCGTTTCCTTGAGTTTGTCGATTGCAGCGATGGCGACGGGCCCGGTGCGCAGCTCGCGCAGCTGCGCACTCAGATCCGGGGACGGTTCTGGCTACACCTGGGCCAGGGCTGGCGGTTCTTTGCGCCCGAGAATTTCATCACCCGCCTGATCGCGGTGCTCGAATCCGAACCCCACGTGTTCCAGGTGGGCATCAACCTCGCCGACGCGGCCAAACTCACCGGTGTCTGCGCCGCCGAAGAGGAGGTGTGCCGGACACCCGACGCCGGCCGCTACCTGCTCACCGAAGCGGTGGCCACCGGCCCGGCGATGTTCGACACCGCACGCCTAGATCGGGCCGGCAGCATAGTGGGCAGCGACCCAGATCCCATCGCCGAACTCGGTTGGCGGGCGGTCGCTGTCGGACTGCAGAGCGCCAGCCTCGACGAGGTGCTTTGCACCGCAGCGGCCCGGCCCGTGCAGCAACCCAAAGCCCCGGCCCGGGCCGCGCGAAAGGGACGTCGGCCGAAGACACCTGCCCGGTGACCGCATCGAGGCCCGCCGATGGTCGATACCCATTGACTACAGGTGCAGACCTGGGATGCAGAGGACTTCGTCGAGGCTGGCGGTGCGCAGCCCGGCGTCGGCGGCCGGTCGTCGATGTCGGGTGGACGGGTCG
>NZ_JBYCKY010000442.1:0-6193 GCF_057473605.1 Mycobacterium sp. TH-M82
CGGTGTTCCGTCCGCCGCTGGACATGGCCAGGCTGTTCGACGCCCCCGAGCTGGGCCCGACCGACGACGGCATCGGGTTGACGGTGCGGTACGTGACCCCGCACTCCAAGTGGTCGTTCCACTCCACCTACCAGGACAACCTGTACATGCTGACGCTGTCGCGCGGCGGCCCGACCATGTGGATGAGTCCCGGCGATGCAGCGAAAATCAGTGTGCGCGATAACGATTGGGTGGAAGCGGAGAACGCCAACGGAATCTTCGTGTGCCGGGCTATTGTGTCGCAGCGGATGCCTGACGGCGTGGTGTTCGTCTACCACGTGCAGGAGCGCACAGTGGACACCCCGCGCACCGAAGGAACCGGCAAACGCGGCGGCACCCACAACTCGCTGACCCGGGTGCGGGTGAAACCCAGCCACCTGGCCGGCGGTTACGGCCAGCACGCGTTCGCGTTCAACTACCTGGGCCCGACCGGCAACCAGCGTGACGAGGTGACGATCGTGCGGCGGCGCGCTCAGGAGGTGAAGTACTGATGCGAGTCATGGCGCAGATGGCGATGGTGATGAACCTCGACAAATGCATCGGTTGTCACACCTGCTCGGTCACCTGCAAGCAGGCCTGGACCAACCGGTCGGGAACCGAATACGTGTGGTTCAACAACGTGGAAACCCGTCCGGGCGTCGGATATCCGCGCACCTACGAAAACCAGGACCGCTGGCACGGCGGATGGACGCTGGGCAAGAAGGGCCGGCTGCAGCTGCGTGACGGCGGGCGGCTGCACAGGCTGACCCGGATCTTCGCCAATCCGCGGCTGCCCCGGATGCGCGACTACTACGAGCCGTGGACCTATGACTACGAGAACCTGATCGCGGCCCCGCTGGGCGACACCCTCCCGGTCGCCAAGCCGCGCAGCCAGATCACCGGCGATCCGATGAAGATCGAGTGGGGCCCCAACTGGGACGACAACCTGGCCGGGTCGCCGGAGATCCTGCCCGACGACCCGATCCTGAAGAAGATCAGCCAGGTCGGTCACGAGGTCAAAACCGAGTTCGAAGACACCTTCATGTTCTACCTGCCGCGGATCTGCGAGCACTGCCTGAACCCGTCGTGCGTGGCGTCCTGCCCTTCCGGCGCGATGTACAAGCGCAGCGAAGACGGCATCGTGCTGGTCGACCAGGACCGCTGCCGCGGCTGGCGGCTGTGCGTGTCCGGATGCCCCTACAAGAAGGTCTATTTCAACCACAGGACCGGCAAGGCCGAGAAGTGTCATTTCTGTTACCCGCGAATCGAAGTCGGCCTGCCCACCATCTGCTCGGAGACCTGTGTCGGCCGGCTGCGCTACATCGGGCTGATTCTCTACGACGTGGACCGGGTGAGCGAGGCGGCGTCGGTGGCCAACGACACCGACCTCTACGAGGCGCAGCGCAGTGTTTTCCTGGATCCGACCGACCCGGAGGTGATCGCCGGCGCGCGTGCCGAAGGCATCTCCGACGAGTGGATCGAGGCCGCGCAGCGCTCGCCGATCTATGCGCTGATCAACACCTACAAGGTGGCGTTGCCGCTGCACCCGGAGTACCGGACCATGCCGATGGTCTGGTACGTCCCGCCGCTGTCGCCGGTGGTCGACGCGGTGAGCCGAGACGGGCACGACGGCGAGGATCTGGGCAACCTGTTCGGCGCGCTGGACGCGCTGCGCATCCCGATGGCCTACCTGGCCGAGCTGTTCACCGCCGGTGACACCACCGTCGTCGAGGCGGTGCTGCGCCGGCTGGCCGCGATGCGCTCCTACATGCGCGACATCAACCTCGGGCGACAGACCCAACCGCACATCCCGCAGTCGGTCGGGATGAGCGAGGAACAGATGTATCAGATGTACCGGCTGCTGGCGATCGCGAAATACGAGGAGCGCTACGTCATCCCGACCGCCTACGCCGAAAAGGCGCACGAGCTGGAGCACATGGGCTGCTCGGTGACCTCCTACGAGGACTACAAGGAGCCGTTCGGCACGGCCGAAGGCGAGGCGGAGGCGGTTCCGAAAGAGGCGTTCCACATCACCGAGAACGGCCCTCGCCCGCGGAAGACGAACCTGCTGGAGTGGGACGGCGGCGAGATACCGTCCGACATGTTCCCGGAACGGTCGACACCATGAAGCTGTCTACCCGTTCCAGGCGCGAACAAGACGGCGGACTCGCCGACCGGGCGGTGTGGCAGGCGGCGTCGCTGCTGCTGGCCTACCCCGACGAGGAGCACGAGCAGCGCCTGGACACCGTGCAGAACCTGGTGGAACACCTGGACGGGACTGCGGCAGAGTTGTTGGGACGCACCGTTGCCGCGCTGCGCGCCACGGATCCGCTGACTGCCGCCACCGACTATGTGGACACCTTCGATCTGCGCCGCCGCTCGACGATGTACCTGACTTACTGGACCGCCGGCGACACCCGCAACCGCGGCATGCAGATTCTGGCGTTCGCGACCGCGTACCGGGAGGCCGGTGTGGAGCCGCCGAAAGACGAAGGCCCCGATCATCTGCCGGTGCTGCTGGAATTCGCCGCCACGGTCGACCCCGAGGCGGGGCGCCGGCTGCTCGTCGAGCACCGGGTGCCGATCGACGTGCTGCTGCGGTCGTTGACCGACGCCGGGTCGCCCTATGCGCACACCATCGCCGCGGTGTGCGAAACGCTGCCCGCGGTGACCGATTCCGAGGTGCAACGGGCACAACGTCTGGCGCAGTCCGGTCCGCCAGCGGAAAGCGTTGGGCTGCAAACGTTTACCTTGACCGTGCCGCCGAAGCGCACCGAGGAAGGATGACATGCTCTTGCTGGACGCCGCCCGGATCTTCTGGAATGTCGCGCCGTATGTGACGCTCGCGGTCTTCGCGGTTGCCACTGGGTGGCGCTACACCTACGACAAGTTCGGCTGGACCAGCCGGTCGTCGCAGCTCTACGAGTCGCAGCTGCTGCGGATCGGCAGTCCGATGTTTCACTACGGCGCCTTCGTGGTGATCGCCGGTCATGTCATGGGACTGTTCATCCCGCAGTCCTGGACGAAGGCGCTGGGGATGAGCGACCACGTCTACCACCTGCAGGCACTGCTGTTGGGGCTGCCGGCGGGGCTGGCCACGGTCACCGGCCTGGGGTTGCTGATCTACCGGCGCAGGTCGCAGCGGTCGGTGTTTCTGGCCACCACCGTCAACGACAAGCTGATGTATGTGATACTAGTGTCCGCGCTGGTGGCGGGGATGGCCTGCACCCTGATGGGGGCCACCAACTACGGCGCGGCACACGACTACCGAAACTCGGTGTCGATCTGGTTCCGCTCCATCTGGTATCTGGATCCTCGGGGAGACATGATGGCCCAGGCGCCGATCTACTACCAGATACACGTGCTGATCGCGCTGGCGCTGTTCATCTTGTGGCCGTTCACCCGGCTCGTGCACGCCTTCAGCGCACCGATCTGGTATCTGTTCCGTCCCTACATCGTCTACCGCAGCCGCGAAGCGGCGTCCAACGGCGCGCTGCTGTCGACCCCGCAGCGCCGCGGGTGGTGAGCACGAATGCCGGTCAGCACCGACAAAGCCGCCACATCGGGCGCCGTCGACGGCCGGTATGCCGGCGACGGCGGCAGCCTGCCGGATGACGTCTACACCCGGTTGCTGGTGCTGCGCACCCGCCTGCGCCGGTTCCAGCGGTGGAGCGCCGACCAGGCGCAGGCCGCCGGCCTGACCCCGATGCAACACCAGCTGCTGCTGGCCATCCGCGGCCACACCGACTCCCGGGGGCCGACGGTCGGAGACGTCGCCGCGTACCTGCTGCTGCGCCACCACAGCGCCGGCGAGCTGATCCAGCGGGCGCAGGCGGCCGGGCTGGTCGACCGGGTTCGCGACGCCGACGACCGGCGGGTGATCCGGCTGCGGATCACCGAGGCAGCGGCGCGCAGGCTAGAATCGTTGACCGCGCTGCACCTCGAAGAGGTCAAACGGATGACCGCCGAATCACCGCTGGGTGTGTAGCCGCGCTGCCAACGCGGGCAGCACGTTTTCGCGATCACGGTTGCTCGCTGCGAGAATCGGCCGGTGAACTCCTGCGCCTTCCGCAACGTCGCCATTGTCGCTCACGTCGACCACGGCAAAACCACCCTGGTCGACGCCATGCTGCGCCAGTCCGGTGCGCTGCACGAACGCGGTGAGGCCCAAGAACGTGTGATGGACACCGGCGATCTGGAGCGGGAAAAAGGCATCACCATCCTGGCCAAAAACACGGCGGTACACCGCGTCCGTCCAGACGGCACCGTCACCGTCATCAACGTCATCGACACACCCGGCCACGCCGACTTCGGCGGCGAGGTGGAACGCGGGCTGTCGATGGTCGACGGGGTGCTGCTGCTGGTCGACGCGTCCGAGGGCCCGCGACCGCAGACCCGCTTCGTGCTGCGCAAGGCGCTGGCTGCGCACCTGCCGGTGATCCTGGTGGTCAACAAGACCGACCGTCCCGACGCCCGGATCGCCGAGGTGGTCGAGGCCAGCCACGACCTTCTGCTCGACGTGGCCAGCGACCTCGACGACGAGGCCCAGCGGGCCGCCGAGCACGCGCTGGGCCTGCCGACGCTGTACGCCTGCGGGCGGGCCGGGGTGGCCAGCACCATCGCGCCCGCCGACGGCCAGATCCCCGACGGGGACAACCTCGACCCGCTGTTCGACGTGCTGCAGCAGCACGTCCCGAGCCCGTCCGGTGACCCGGACGCCCCGCTGCAGGCGCTGGTCACCAACCTGGATGCGTCGACGTTTCTGGGCCGGCTGGCGCTGATCCGTGTCTACAACGGGCGCATCCGCAGGGGCCAGCAGGTGGCGTGGCTGCGTGAGGTGGACGGGCAGCCCGTCGTCGCTGCCGCCAAGATCACCGAGCTGCTGGTCACCGAGGGCGTGGACCGCACCCCCACCGACGAGGCTGCGGCCGGCGACATCGTCGCGGTGGCCGGCATCGCCAACATCATGATCGGCGACACCCTAGCGGACCCAGCGGACCCAGCGGACCCAGCCGGCCCGGCCGCCCCGAAAGCGTTGCCGCGCATCACCGTCGACGAGCCCGCGATCTCGGTGACAATCGGCACCAACACCTCTCCGCTGGCCGGCAAGGTGTCCGGGCACAAGCTGACCGCCCGCATGATCCGCAACCGGCTGGATGCCGAGCTGGTGGGCAACGTGTCGATCCGGGTTCTCGACATCGGCCGGCCTGATGCCTGGGAGGTGCAGGGCCGCGGCGAGCTCGCGCTCGCGGTGCTGGTCGAGCAGATGCGCCGGGAGGGATTCGAGCTGACCGTCGGCAAGCCGCAGGTGGTGACCAAGACCGTCGACGCGCAGCTGCACGAGCCGTACGAGGCGTTGACCATCGACTGCCCGGACGCCTACGTGGGCGCCGTCACCCAGCTGATGGCCGCCCGCCGGGGTCGTATGGTCGAAATGACCAACCACGCCACCGGCTGGGTACGAATGGACTTCGCGGTGCCCAGCCGCGGCCTGATCGGTTGGCGCACCGACTTTCTCACCGAAACCCGCGGCACCGGCATCGCCCACGCGGTATTCGAGGGGTACCGGCCGTGGGCCGGCGAGATCCGTGGGCGGCACACCGGCTCCCTGGTGAGCGACCGGGCCGGGATCATCACTGCGTTCGCGCTGCTGCAACTCGCCGGCCGCGGTACCTTCTTCGTCGAGCCGGGCCAGGACACCTACGAAGGCATGGTGGCCGGGATCAACCCGCGACCCGAGGATCTCGACGTCAACGTCACCCGGGAGAAGAAGCTGACCAACATGCGGTCGTCGACGGCGGACGTCATCGAGACGCTGGCCAAGCCGATCGAGCTGGACCTGGAGCAGGCCATGGAGTTCTGCGCACCCGATGAATGTGTCGAGGTCACCCCCGAGATCGTGCGGGTACGCAAGGTGGAGTTGAACGCGGCGGCGCGAGCGCGCAGCCGGGCTCGCGCCAAGACCCGCGGGTAGGCCCCGATACCCTGATGGGCGTGCCGCAATCAGCCCGTCGTGCCCGCACGACGGCCGGCGCGCTGGTTTTGTCCTGGGCGTTGCTCGGCTCCGCGTGTACGGTCAACCCGCCGCCGGCGCCGCAGAGCACCCGCACCACCGAAAACGTCCCCCCGCCGCCGGTGCGGATCAGCCAAGTCATCATGGGTGTCGACTCGATCG
>NZ_JBYCKY010000443.1:0-3394 GCF_057473605.1 Mycobacterium sp. TH-M82
CCACGAGCGGCAACCCGTAGCGGGTGTAAGGCCCGACCGTGGTGACGACCACCTGAGTGCGCGCGGCCATCTCGTCGAGCGTCGACGGCGCGGAGGCATCGGCGGCCAGCAGCGCCCAGGACTGCGCGGATTCACCCAGGGTGTCGCGCACCGCGCGCAGGCGCTCGGTTGACCTGCCGGCGAGCGCTATGCGGGCCTGCCCGCCCGCCCGCGCCAGGTATTCGGCGGTCAGCTTCCCGACGAAGCCGGTCGCCCCATATAAGACGATGTCGAATTCGCGCGGCGATGCGGTCACGGATCCCGACGCTACCCGACCGGCGACCGCTGCGGCGGCCCCGCCGACAAGGAATGCCGGGCCGTGCGGCCCCGCAATCCGTGTCACGGTTGCGGCGGCGATCCAGACTCGGGCCGCCGCCGGCCGCGGCCCTCGTCAGCCGCGCCGCCCGCAGACCGGCCAGGCTCTGATGCCCTGCGAGTGCAGCACGTTCTCGGCGACGCGGATCTGCTCCTCGCGGCTGGCGCTGGCCGCGGAGCCACTGCCGCCGTTGGCGTGCCAGGTACCCGGGGTGAACTGCAAGCCGCCGGAGTAGCCGTTACCGGTGTTGATCGCCCAGTTTCCGCCGGACTCACACTGCGCGATGGCGTCCCAGTCCACGCTGTACGCCCGCTGCGGAGGCGGCGGCGGGGCGTCGGGGCCCGGAGGGGCGTCCGGCGGCGGTGGGGCGTCGGGGCCCGGAGGGGCGTCCGGCGGCGGCGGCAGGTTCGGGTCGAAGTCGGCGGGCGGCGGGGCGTCCGGAGCCGGCGGCGCGTCCGGAGCCGGCGGCGCGTCCGGAGCCGGCGGCGCGTCCGGCGGCGGGGGAACGTTCGGGTCGAAGCCCACGGGAGCGGGGGGAGACCCGTTCGAGTCCAGGCCGGCCGGTTCCGCGGTGGCGGTGGCGGCGGACGGCATGCTCGCGAGCGTCCCGCTGATCGCGGCAGCGATGAGCGTCTTGCGGACGTTCTTCAAAAGGTGTTCCTTTCGCGATTTGCGCGCGCCAAAGCAAGCCCATCGGTGTGGGCTTGGGTGCCATGTCTGTGCGGAAGTGGCTCTCTGGGGCGTGCCGTCTCGTTTCGGCCCGACAGCGGGGGTTCGCAACTGCCAGGCGGACTGTCAGCCGCCGGCCGGGGCGGCTCGCGCCGCTCCCACCCCCCGCTCACACGCGGGGCCGTGGATTCAGTTTTCGTTTGCCCGTCTCGGGCCAACAGGGACGCTACGAGAACCGCCCATGTTTTTCATCTTCAGGAAATGGATATCTCATTCCTATAACGAACCGATCACAGAGCGGTCGGAGAAATATCTCCGCAGGTCAACCTTGGATTTCGCGCTCCCGTCATCCGCCGTACACCGCGGGCTGAGAGTGACCCTAATCACGCGTAAATTGTGACTCAGACCACGGTATTCGGACGTTTGGTACCGCGCGTTACGGCGACGGGACCGCGATCCGGCACTGCAGTCACCCCCAGCCGGACCACATCGCGCGACCGGATCGACGAAGCATCAGCAAATCACCTGCACAACTGGATCTTTCGCTGCAACGTATTGCCAAAGGCTGAAACCACATCCGAATCGAGCAGCCGAGTTATGTTCCTGGACAAAGCTTTTAGATCAGAATGTTTAGGGATCGCTGCGCGATCGCCCGACCACGCGGCGTTCCCGACGAGGGCGAGTCGCGAAAAACAGCGCCGTCGCTGCCGGTGGCCCCCCGTTTTGCCATAAATCCGTGGACCGCTTGCGGGAGCTGCACCGTAACGGCCCCGCCGGACCAATTAACCTCTCCCTCAAATCGCCGTCGCGCCAACGGACTACGATATGGGCGCGGCCCAGCAGGCCATTATCGTTCGAATGGATTTCCGGCGATAATGCACCCACCGCAGCCCGCGCGGATTACTGCCCGAATGATAATTTGAATTCGCTGGACGCCAATAAACCGCGAAAGATGCGAATTACCGGCGCGAGCGATGATCCAAGCGCCGCGGGTGAATGGCCCCGGCCCGCGGTCGACCGCGCGGCCGAGGGGTCCCCGATGTGGCAGAAGACGGTCCATAACGACCAATTGCGCCGTCGCCGAGCCGAATCCATCGCTCAGCGCGCGGAGCGGGCCGGGCGGGGATTGATCAGCCTGCCGTTGGCCACCAGCGATCCCTGTTGCTTGAGGCGCTGAGTGCGGATGTCGACCTCGTAGCCGAGGACCTCCTCGACCTGCCCGAGTTGCTCGCTGAGGTATCGGTACAGATCGTCGGCGTCGCGGCAGATGGCGATCGCCATCAGGTTTTTGGCCCCGCTGACGGCGCCGGCGAAGGCGACGCGGTCGTGCGCCGCGATCAGCTCGCCGATGCGGTGCAGGTCGCGGGGCGCCACCGTCAGCCAGAGCATCGCGCTGAGCTGGTGGCCGAGCCGCTCGGGTAACACGTCGACGTTGTAGAGCAGCGCGCCGCAGGCCTCCAGCGCCGCGATCCGCCGGCCCACTCGCGCCACCGACCAGCCGGTCCGTGCGGCAAGTCGCGACTGCGGGGCGCGGCCGTCTTCGGCGAGTGCCTCGAGGATCGGGCGGTCCTCCGCGGTGGGCAGGCACCGTTGCGCGCAGGTCACCGCGCCGGTCCGTTCGGCCAGGATCTCGGCAGCCTGCCGCTCGGACAGCGGGTGCCCGTAACCGGTCCACGGCGCACGTGCGGGGGTCCCGAACGTATGCAGCAGCAGGTCGACGGTGGTGTCGGTGACCGACGCCGTTCGTGGCAGTAGCCGGGGCAGGAGGTCCTCGCGCGTATCGCCCAGCGGCGCCCGGATGACGCAGACCAGATCGGTCCATCCCGCCAGCACGTTGGCGTGGGACACGTCTGCTCGGCGCACCAGCGCGTCGGCCAGCTGCGGTATGCGGTCGGGTGCGACGCGCATCCGGCACACCCAGCTGGCCTCGCCGTCCACCCACCGGTTCTCCAGGCCGACCACGCGTATCACGCCGTCGCGGCGCAGCCGGTGGTAGCGCCGGGCGACGGTTTGCTCGGTGGCTCCGACGACGGCGGCGATCCGGCGAAACGACACGCGCGGAGCCAACTGCAGGGCATGCAGAATTTGTGCGTCTAGATCGTCGATCACAAGGGAAAGTATCCACTGTTGCCGGTATTGATGGAGACTTCTGCACAATATGGCCGCGGTGATCGTGGTTTCGGCGCTACCGCTGTCAGCCTGGGTTCATGAATCTGACGGGCAACACCATCCTGGTCACCGGCGGCGGCAGCGGAATCGGCCGCGGCCTGGCCCAAGCCCTGCACCGAGCGGGCAACCGCGTCGTGATCGCCGGGCGCCGTCTCGATGTGCTGCGGGCCGTCGCCGACGCCAACCCGGGCATCGAGTACC
>NZ_JBYCKY010000444.1:0-2030 GCF_057473605.1 Mycobacterium sp. TH-M82
AGCGGGTCGAATTCACGCAGCACCGCAGACTGCTTGCCGGTGGTGATCTGCTCGGCCAGCAGCCGGCCGGTGGCCGGCCCATGCGTCATACCCCACATACCGTGGCCGCCGGCGACGTAGACGGTCCCCGCCGACACCTCCCCAACCACCGGGCGACCATCCGGGCTCACCGGACGCGGGCCGACCCACACCTCGTCGCGTTCGTCCCAGCGCACCCCCTCCAGCAGTGGGCGCGCCGCGTCGACGATGGCCTCGATCCGTGCCGCGGCGGCCGGGGCGTCGGGGTCACGGAACTCCATCGTGCCCGCGACCCGCAGTTTGTCGTTCAACGGCGTACAGGCCACCCGGGCATCCGGCAGGTAAATCGGACCGGGGACCAGCCTGTCCACCGGCATCGTGAAGGAGTAGCCGCGCCCGGCCTGCACCGGCATCCGGACCCAGCGCTTCGCCAATCGGGACAGCCAGGCGCCGGTGGCGATGACCGCCACCACCGCGGTCAACGTCCGGCCGTCACGGGCACTCACCGTGACACCGTCGCCGGCGGGAACCACGTCGACGACATCCATGATGTGCAACTGGGCCCCGCGTTCGACGACGGCGCGGCCCAGCGCGGTCACGAAGCGCCCGGGGTTGACGAAACGCTGACCATCGATCTGGACCGCGTAGGTCACCGCGCCCGACGCCAGCGGCACCTGCCCGCGCAGGGCCGCCCCGGTCAACGCCGTGGTGGACACCGGCTGGCCCTCGGCGGAGAACCGCCGCAACTCCTCCAGGGTCCGCTCAGCGTCGGCCGACGAGCGGAATAGCGCGGTGATCGGCGCCTCGGTGAGCGCCGCGTCGACCCCGTTGTTCACCAGCACGTCGTAGGCTTCCAGGCACTCGGCGTTCAGCGGCAGGTTCGCCCGTACCGCGCGGCGCCACGACGATGGTCGGGAATGTGCTGCGAAGCGGATCAGAAACTTCCACACCGCCGGGTCGAGTGTCGGTGAGATTTGCAGCGGCGCAGTCGAACTCAGCAGCGACCGCAGACCGAAACGCAGGTTGCCGGGTTCGTTGAGCGGGATGGCCAACGCCGGTGAGATCCAGCCCGCATTACCCCAGGAGGAACCGGCCGCCACGCCGCTGCGGTCGACCACGGTGACTTCGACACCGCGCTCCTGCAGGAACCAGGCCGTCGACAAACCGACGATGCCCGCTCCCACCACAACCGCCGAGCGCGGTGCGCCGTCGAAACCATTTTTGCCGCCCATCACCCCATGGTAGTGCGGCGATTTCGGGCGGCGGTTGCGCCGATGGTCGAGCAGCTCAGCCCTGTCCGGCCGCGGTGCCAAGCGGGGCCACAACCGGACGCCGCGGCTGCTCGACACGCTCAGCAGCCGGTCGGGCGTCGTCACCCGCGGGGGATGACCCTTCGACGTTCACGACCGAGGCGGCGGCAGGTGCCCGGGTTTCCGGCGCCAGCATCCAGCCGGCCGCCGCCACCAGCAGAACCGCGCCGCTGACCACGAAACCCCACCCGAAGGACAGCTGCTCGGCGATCACGCCGACCGCTGCCGAGCCGGCGATCGCCCCGAGATCCGCCATCATCTGGAAGGTCGCTACCGCGGTGCCGGCCCGGGCTTGGTTGCCGATGATGTCGGCGATTCCGGCCTGCTGCGGCGCGCTGTACATGCCCAGTGCCACACCGGTCACAAATGCCGCGGCCATGAACGTCGGCACCGATGACATCGCTCCGAGCAGCATTGTCGCAACCCCTGACACCACCAATCCGGTGATGAGCGGGCCTCGCCGGCCCATCCGGTCGGACAGGTAGCCGCTGGGGATGACCGCGCAGACGTTGCCGATCGCGATCATCGCCAGCACCAGACCCACAACTCCCGGGCCGCGGCCAAGGATCTCGGTGACGAACAACGGCACCAGCGCGACCCGCAGTCCGAACACCGACCAGCCGGTGGCGAAGTTCGACAGCAACGCCGACCGGTACGCCGGATGGCGCATCGCGACCCGCAGCGGCACCGTGGGTTCCACCG
>NZ_JBYCKY010000445.1:0-1399 GCF_057473605.1 Mycobacterium sp. TH-M82
CAGGTCGTCCTCGTAGTAGATGGCCTCGACCGGGCAGACCGGCTCGCAGGCTCCACAGTCCACACACTCGTCGGGGTGGATGTAGAGAGCACGGCCCCCCTCGTAGATGCAGTCGACCGGGCACTCCTCCACGCAGGCCCGGTCCATCACGTCAACACAGGGTTTCCCGATCACGTACGTCATGGGCTAGAGTTTACACAAGCTGATTTGTAAAAACTAGAAGGGCGGGGCGATCCGATGCCCGACACCGAACTCGACGTCCGGCGCCTGCGTAAGCCGGAGAAACACCCGACAATCTTTGCCACCTATGCAGACCTGGCGGTCGGGGAATCGTTCGTTCTGGTCAACAACCACGACCCCAAGCATTTGCACGACGAGTTCGAGGCCGACCACCCGGGCAGCTACGGCTGGGAATACCTCGAGAGGGGCCCGGCATGGCGAATCCGGATCAGCAAGCTCGCCAGCACCCCGCTGCCCCGGATCCTCACCACCACCGCCGACATCGCGGGCAGTGACACCGAGCCCGACCTGGCCGGGGTGGTGTGGAAGCTGGAGGTGCAAAACCGGGATCTGGACTCCAATGTGATCTCGCTGGGGCCGGGCGGCGGCATCGGCATGCACACCGGCGCCGAGGTGGATGTTCTGGTGCACGTGCTGGCCGGCAGCGGCCGGCTCAGCACCGAGCTGGGCACGGTCGAGCTGGTCCCCGGTGTGCTGTTGTGGATGCCACGACGCTCACTCCGACAGTTCAGCGCCGGGCCGGACGGGTTGCGCTACCTGACCGTGCACCAAAAGCGTGAGGTCCTGGGTCTGACCCCGACCGTGCGGCAGGCCGGCTGACTGACCCGCAGATGTATGCTGCGCCGGGTTGCGGTTTCGTACGCGACGCGCCAGTCGCATTCAGGCAATCGCACGAAGGCGCGCACTCGCGGCCCATTTTTACGGTCACTTCCGGCGCCTGACCGCACCGATATCGTCGGGCCGTATCGTCGAAGCGGCAAATGTGCAGATTCGCGATACGAGGAGCGACGAAATGGCCCAGGACAACCCCGACAACTACCGTGACTTCCCCGGCCTGCGCCTGAAGTCCGGCGACAACGGAGTGCTGGAGATGGTGCTGGACGGGCCCGGGCTCAATTCGGTGGGGCCGCAGATGCACCGCGATCTGGCCGATGTGTGGCCGGCGATCGACCGCGATGACACGGTGCGGGTCGTCCTGGGTCGCGGTGCGGGCAAAGCGTTTTCGGCCGGCGGCAGTTTCGAGCTGATCGAGCAGACCATGGGCGAATACGCCGGTCGGGTACGCATCATGCGTGAAGCCCGCGACCTGGTGCTCAATATCGTGAACTTTTCCAAACCGGTGATCTCGGCGATCCGCGGACCCGCGGTGGGCGCGGGC
>NZ_JBYCKY010000446.1:0-1034 GCF_057473605.1 Mycobacterium sp. TH-M82
GCCGACCGCGACGGGTGAGTTTTCGCCAGTGATCGTGGTGGACGCAGGTGTGCTGGTGTTGGCGCTTACGAGCGGCACTTCCCAAGGCGACGCGGCACGCGCAGCCCTGAACGGCGACGACGGCTGGCTCGCACCGGCTCACATGCCGGGCGAGGTGCTACGGACCCTGCACAAGGCCGTATTGGGCAAGCAATTGGAGCCCGAGGACGCCGAGGCCGCCGCCGACACCGTCACCGCACTCGCCATCGAATACGTGCTTCCTGATGCACTGCTCCTGCGCACCGCCTGGGCCTGGCGGCCCAACATCTCGATCTACGACGGCCTGTATGTCGCGGTCGCTGCCGAACGCTCTGCCGCCGTGATCACCGTCGACAGCCGCTTGGCCAGTGCCACTGATCAGCTCGGTATCCCCGTCGCGATCACCCTGATCTAGTTAGGTCCGCCGGCGATACGGGGGGTGCGCGGTGACGTCACCGCGCCGATATGCCTCGTGGGCGTCGAGAAGCCGACGGGCGTTGGCCGGAGAACGAAACAGATACGCGGTCTCAACCCAGGCGGCGTAGTCATCTGCTGACATCAGGACCGCGTTGCCGCGCTTGGAGATGATCTCGACAGTTGTCCGGTCGCTGTTGACTTGTTCGATGAGAGGGAAGAGCCTCTTGCGGGCCTCGCTCGCGGTTAAAGCCATGACCGCCGCCTCCGATTTTTATGGTACATAATATTGTACCACTTTACTCGGTTCGCGGTCGGTGGCCCGGCGGAACTACTGGGAGACGACGCAGACTCACGAGAACATTCGTACGACCACTGTCAACCAGCATTCCGCCAACTGCTCTACTACCCCCAGCCCAGCTCGTGCAGCCGGTCGTCATCGATGCCGAAGTGGTGCGCGATCTCGTGAATCACCGTGATCGCGACCTCGTTGACGACTTCGCCTTCCGATGAACACATGTCCAACAGGGCCTCGCGATAGATGGTGACGGTGTCCGGCAGCGATCCGGCGTAGTTGGAGTCGCGCGCGGTCAACGCCACGC
>NZ_JBYCKY010000447.1:0-2026 GCF_057473605.1 Mycobacterium sp. TH-M82
CGTCGCCGCCGAAGTCGTAGCGCCACACGTGATCGAGGATTTTCGGTTTGCTGAGCACCGTGCCGGCGTTGATCACGAAGTAGCGCAGCAGGGTGAATTCGGTAGGTGACAGCGACACCGGCTCACCGGCCTTCCACACCTCGTGGGTGTCCTCGTCGAGTTCGATGTCGGCGAACACCAACCGTGCGTTGTGTGCCTCCCGGATGCCTTTGCCGGCGCGGCGCAGGAGGACCCGCAGCCGGGCGACCACCTCTTCCAGGCTGAACGGTTTGGTCACATAGTCGTCGCCGCCGAGGGTCAGTCCGGTGATCTTGTCCTGCAACGAGCCCCGCGCGGTCAAAAACAACGCGGGGGCGTCGATGCCGTCGGCGCGCAGCCGGCGCAGCACCCCGAAGCCGTCCATGCCCGGCATCATCACGTCCAGGATCACCGCGTCCGGCCGGACCTCGCGGGCGCGGTCCAGCGCCGCGGGCCCGGTCGACGCGGTGTGGACCTCGAAGCCCTGGAACTTGAGGCTGACCGACAGAAGTTCGACGATGTTCGGCTCGTCATCGATGACGAGGACACAAGCCTCCGGGGTGGCGTCAGGCCCGGCTGGTGCTGCCATACGGTCCATTCCCTCTCAGTCGATTGAACAGCGCCTGGATAGTGGCTGTGTATCTACTGTCAGTCTCGACGTGCGCGGCGGGCGATACCACCGGTAGGGCCGCCAGGTCACCCATAGACTGGCGGAATGGGTCTGGCCAAGCAGCTGGCCGCGGTGGCCACTGTGGCAAAGGCACCCGCCCGGATCGGCCTCGCGGTCGCCGAATCCGGACTCGGCGTCGCCACCACGGCGCTCGGGTTGGCGAAGCGAGCCGTGGGTGAGGCCGGCGGGGCGGCACCGGGCAATCCCATGGCGCAGATGCTGGGCCTGGACGAAACGATCGCCCGCGCCAACCAGCTGGCCAAGCTGATGGACGACGACGCTCCGCTGGGGCGCGTGCTGGCAACCGACGGTCCGGTGGACCGGCTGCTGCGCCCGGGCGGCCTCGTCGACCAGCTGACCAGGCCCGGCGGGGTGCTCGACCGGTTGACCGCGGACGGCGGCGCGTTGCAGCGAGCCCTTCAGCCCGGCGGACTGGTCGATCAGCTGGTCGCCGAGGACGGGTTGATCGAGCGGGTGCTCGCCGAGGACGGGCTGGCCGAGCGGGTGCTCGCCGAGGGCGGGCTGATCGACCGGCTGACGGCCCGGGATGGGCCGCTGGAGCAGCTCGCCAACGTCGCGGACACCCTGAGCCGTTTGGTGCCGGGGATGGAGGCGCTGGAGCCGGCCATCGAAACCCTGCAGGACGCGGTCGTGGCGCTGACCATGGTGGTCAACCCGCTGAGCAACATCGCCGAGCGTATCCCGCTGCTGCCGCGCCGCACCCGCCGGCGCCCACCGGCGCGCACGGTGCGCTCCCAGCGCGTCGTCGACCCAGAATGAGGCCTCGCCACGTCCGCCGAGCGTGAAGGTAATTTCACGCTCGCCGACGGCGGTGAGCCTGCTTCACATTCGTCGATAGGACCGGCCATCAGCGTACCGCTGTCGCCGGTAGTAGCGACCGCTACCGCAGTTCCTCGCCTTGTACGTCGGCAGCTGGCTGTCACAGTTGGGACAAATGAGTCGGAGATTCTCACGACGATTATTGCTTGCGTCGCCATCGATGTGATCGATGATCAGCGCTAGGGCCACGCTGTTCCAGTTGTCCTCGATGCCGCAGATCACACAGCAACCGCCCTGCTGCCCATAGAGGTAATCCCGGACGTAGTGGCCTTGGTACGACGTGCGACCGCAGACTCCGGTGTCCAGCCAGGCCTCCAAGAGCAAGCGTCGGCGGTGTGACTATTGGCATGCATTGCTGCAGAACACCTTCGGCCGACGGTCTTCGAAATCCCGAAACAGGTCATTGACATAAGACGACGCTATCCCTCAGTTCCGATAGGAATGGAGCCGCGTGAGAGACTCGAACTCTCGCCATTCGCCTTACAAGGGCGACGCTCT
>NZ_JBYCKY010000448.1:0-1035 GCF_057473605.1 Mycobacterium sp. TH-M82
TCGCCTCACCAACCGCTTCCGACAGACTTGGGTGCGGATGGATGAACGCGCCGACTTCCTCGGGCAGCGCCTGCCAGTTCACCGCGAGATAGTTCTCAGCCAGCAGCTCGCTGGCCCACGGCCCGATCAGGTGGGCACCCAGAATCGGCCCGT
The DNA here is from genome assembly GCF_057473605.1 of Mycobacterium sp. TH-M82. NCBI lineage: Bacteria > Bacillati > Actinomycetota > Actinomycetes > Mycobacteriales > Mycobacteriaceae > Mycobacterium > Mycobacterium sp. TH-M82. The sequence continues at coordinate 154 of NZ_JBYCKY010000448.1, forward strand.
TCTTTTGGGCGACGATCTTCACCAGACCGTCGGTTTCACCGATGATCATCGCCCGACCATTGCCCGAGAATTTGTATTTGTGGATGTCGATCTCGAATCCGGCTTGCTTGGCTTCGGCCTCGGTGAGGCCGGCCCACGCCACCTCTGGATGGGTGTAGACAACCCACGGCACGCGGGTGTAGTCCACCGGCACCGGCGTTTCGCCGAGGATTGACTTGATCGCGACGATCGCCTCCGCGTAGGCGACGTGCGCGAGACCGGGCGTGTCGACCACATCGCCGACCGCGTAGATTCCAGGTCGGCGGGTGGCCATGGTGTTGGTGTCCACGACGACAAATCCACGATCCGTGACCTCAACGCCGGCCTCAGCCAAACCGAGACCAGCGCTCACCGGGACGCGCCCGACCGCGACCAGGACCTGATCGACCTCGATCTTGTCCGAACCGGTCGGTGTCTCGTAGGCCAACACCACGCCATTGTCGCTGCGCTCCGGCGGGCTCACCCGGGCCTTGGCGTGGATCTTGGCGCCCCGCCCGGCCAGTGACTTCGCCAGAATGCCGGCAAGCTCCTGGTCGGGTCCAACTGGCAGGACTCCGCTGGGCAGCGCTTCCAGCAGTGTGGTGTCAACGCCGACGTCGGTGAACACCGAGGTGAACTCGGCCCCGATCACGCCGCCGCCGATGACCGCCACCCGTTCGGGAAGCGTTCCGCTGCGGGTGCTGTGATCGGAGGTGACCACCCGATCGCCGTCGACCTCGAATCCCGGGATGCTCTTTGGCTTCGACCCGGTGGCGATGATCACCGACTTTGCCGCGATTGTCTGCCCGCCGACGGAGACTGCGCCGTTCGGGGTGAGGGCGCCTCGACCCCGGATCACCTCGA
>NZ_JBYCKY010000449.1:0-17628 GCF_057473605.1 Mycobacterium sp. TH-M82
TGACGTTCACCTGCACCGCGTACCTGACGACCTTTGTGGTCTGCTGGGCGGTGGGAACCGACTCCGGCCTGCAGTTTTACTTCCTTGCCGCCGCATCAATCACCGTGATCATCCTCGGTGTCGCGCACATCGCGCTGGCCGCGGTGGTGGCCGGCGTCGGGGCCGGCCTGGCAATCGCCCTGCAGTTCCTGGTCCCGGGTGACACCGGCGCCCAGCCGACCGGGTTGCTCACGGTGAGTTTCGTGGCGGTGATCGTCTCGGCCTGCCTGATGGTGTTTGCGACGGTCTGGTACGCGTTGTGGCAGATCCGCCGCGCCGAGGAGGCCAGGGAGGCGGAGTACGAACGGTCCGAGGCGTTGCTGGCCAACATTCTGCCCGCCAGTATCGCCGATCGGCTGAAGAACCCGGCCGTCGACGTCATCGCCGACAGCTACGACGACGCCTCGGTCCTGTTCGCCGACATCGCCGACTTCACTCGGCGGGCCAGCCAGGCCGCCCCGCGCGCGCTGGTCGAGTTCCTCAACCGGCTCTACACCGACCTGGACCAGCTGGCCGAGGCGCGCGGCCTGGAGAAGGTCAAGACCAGCGGCGACTCCTACATGGTGGTCAGCGGCGTGCCGGACGCCAGGCCGGATCACCTGGAAGCGCTGGCCCGGCTGGCGCTCGACATCGCCGACACCGTAGCCGGCTTGCGCGACCCGCTGGGACGGCTGGTGCCGGTTCGGATCGGGCTGGCCGCCGGACCGGTGGTAGCCGGCGTGGTCGGCACTCGCCGCTTCTTCTACGACGTCTGGGGCGACGCGGTCAACGTCGCCGCACGCATGGAATCGACCGATCGCGAAGGCCGCATCCAAGTACCCCCCGACGTCTACGAACGCCTCAAGCGCGACTTCGTCTTCGAAGAGCGCGGCGACGTCGACGTCAAAGGCAAGGGTGTGATGCACACCTGGTATCTGGTGGGCGAGCGCCGCCGGCTCGGCGACCACCGGGCGTCGCGGCAACTGTCTGCTGCCCGCTGACGACGATCACCGGCTCACTGGCTCATATCGGTACCGGTAAGGTGCCGAATCGAACTGGCATGCACGAGAAGGAGCCGAATAGGCGCCGGAAAGGAGCAACGTGGCCAAGCTGGTAGCCATGCTCGGGTCGCTGGCCGGACTCGCCGTCACCGCCAACGGGTACCGGCCGCTGGCCAAGCGCGGTTACCCGACGCTGTACGCCTTCATCTTCGGCATGTTCGCCTCGGAACTGCCGCTGCAGCTCATCGCCGGGCAGTCAGCCGCCCTGGTGGCGGTGTCCCGTTGGCTGTCGCCCCGCCTACGACGGTTCAGTTGGCTGGTGTCGGTCATCTCGTGGCTGGGTCTGCTCGGACTGGACCGCTTCGGCCGCACGGCGAACGTGACGCTGACCGCAGCCCTGGATGCGGGACTGGGCACGGACCGGCGCACCGACTCGGCCGATACCTGGAAGCGGCCGGGACCCGGCGCGGCCACCGCGAAGACGCCCGGGCCGGTAGGCATGCTGCGGATCTACCGGCACTATGCCCGGGACAGCGACATCGCCTACGGCGAGTACGGCCGCAAGAACATGCTCGACATCTGGCGCCGGCCTGACCTGGATGACGACGGGCGTGCCCCGGTGCTGCTGCAGGTTCCGGGCGGCGCCTGGATGCTCGGGAGCAAACGCGGCCAGGCGCATCCGCTGCTGAGTCATCTGGCTGAACTGGGCTGGGTGTGCGTGTCGATCAACTACCGGCTCAGCCCCCGTTCGACGTGGCCGGACCACATCGTCGACGTCAAGCGGGCAATCGCATGGACCAAACGTCACATCGCCGAATACGGTGGCGACCCGGACTGGATCGCGATCAGCGGCGGTTCCGCCGGTGGTCACCTGTGCTCGCTGGCCGCGCTCACCGGTAACGACCCGCAATTCCAGCCTGGTTTCGAAGACGCCGACACCCGGGTGCGGGCCGCGGTGCCGTTCTACGGCGTCTACGACTTCACCCGCGACGATGATTCGCTGCACCCACAGCTGGTGCCGGTGCTGCAGTCCTACGTGTTCAAGCAGAGCCGCCGCCGGTTTCCCGACATTTATCGGGCAGCTTCGCCGATCACGTACGTTTCCCCTGACGCGCCACCGTTTTTCGTGTTGCACGGGCGCAACGACTCGCTGATACCCGTCCAACAGGCTCGCGACTTCACCGCCAGGCTCCGGGAGCTGAGCAACCAACCCGTCGTCTACGCCGAGTTGCCGTACGCGCAGCACGCATTCGATATCTTCGGATCCGCTCGCGCACGACATGCCGCGGTGGCGGTCGAACAGTTTCTCGCCGGCGTGTATTCGCCGCACAACGCGGCGCGCAGATCCGCCTGACGGATACCGCCGCGTGTGCCACACTGCACGCATGACCATCGACAATGAAACCGCCCCGAAGCTACTGCCCCATTTGTGGAAGTCCACGCTGGTCTCCGGCATCCTGGCACTGATCCTCGGCGCCCTGATCCTTTATCGGCCGGGTGAATCCATCCTCGTTGCGGCGATCCTGTTCGGTATCTATCTGCTGGTCACCGGTGTCAGCCAGGTAATTTTCGCGTTCAGCCTGCCGGTCATGTCAGCGGGCGGCCGGGTGCTGTTGTTCATCAGCGGGGCGGCATGCCTGATTCTGGCGGTGCTGTGTTTTCGGCACTTCAATTCCGACAAGGAAGCGATCGCGGTGCTGCTGCTGGCCATCTGGATCGGTATCGGCTTCATCTTCCGCGGGGTAGCCACCACGGTTTCGGCGATCGGTGACCCGAGCCTGCCGGGCCGCGGCTGGCAGATCTTCATGGGCGTCGTCACGCTGCTGGCCGGAATCGTGGTGCTGGCATCACCCTTGGCGTCGCTGATGGTGCTGACGCTCGTCGTCGGCATCTGGTTGACTGTCATCGGGGTCGCCGAGGTCATCACGGCGTTGCGCATCCGTCATGCGTCCAAGACCGTCGCCAAGACGCTGTCCGGCGGTTAACTCGCCGCCCCGCCCTCGACAGGCCTCAACAGTCGGCGATGGCGCGGCATGAATTCCAGCGACAGCAGCACATATATCAGCGGAACCAGCTGGGTCAGCGATACCAGCGCGTAACGGCGTTCGCCCATCGCGTGGAACTTGCGCAGGTACCGGTACAGCGACTCCAGCGCGATCAGCGGATCCAGCAGGTGCACCGCCCGGTAGCAGGCGCTCGAGAACCGCCCGCGGTGCTCGTCGTCGAACAGCTCCGGAAAGGCCGCGAATGCCAACGACAGACGCTGCGCCCCGGCGTGTTTGGCGCTCATGATCATGTCGGTGCTGAGCCGTTCGTCGATCCCGTTCGGGGCACCGGGGCGACGCCACGGCACGTCGAGGCTGACGTCGCTGCCGCCACCGGCGACGGCGTAGCGATGGAAGCCCTGCACCCGCCCGGACGCATCCCGGGCGATGATGAGCTTTATGCCCGGGTATCGGCCCTCCAGCGCGCCGTCCAGGGCCATCGAGAAGCCACGGTCGGTGCGTGCCCCGTGCGGCGATGCCAGCAGCAGCTCGGTCAACTCCGCCAGCCGCTCGCCGTCGAGGTCCTGTTCGTCCACCACCTCGGTGGTCACCCCGCAGTTGTGGGTGCGCTGCACCGCCTGGCGCAGGTTGCGGAACGTGCGGCCCGTCATGTCGAAGCCGGCGACGTCGACGACCACGTCGTGACCGATCGGAATCTGCCGCAGTGATCGGCCCAATACCGCCGGGTCCCACAACCTCAGCCGCCGCTGGCTGCACCCCAGCACCACGATCCGCCAGCCCCGGGCACGACACAGCGCGGCGAAGTCGGCGACCAGTTCCGGAAACCGCTCCTCGTCGCCGATCGGGTCGCCGCTGACCACCGCAAACCCGATGCGGGTCCGGTAGGCGAGCGCTGCGCTGCGGTCGGCGTTGAAGTGGTAAGACTTGAGGGCGTGCATGGCGAACGGCGCCAGCGGATCATCCCGGGTGGCTTCGACCAATGTCCACACCCGGGCCAGGTCGCCGGGTTGCCGTCGCGCCGACGTCGGCCACATCAACGCCAACCCGGATCCGGCTATCAGCACTGAACCGAGCAGATCGAACAGCACATGCGCGCCCAGCCCGGCGACCACCAGCCCGGCGGCAGCGGCGGCATGTCGGGTTGTCACCGGGCGGCCCAGAAAGATTCCGCGAGCGATCAGGGCCGCCGCGGCCAGGATCGCCAGGGACCAGCCCAGCCCGCCCGCGGCCTGCCGGTTCACGTGGCCGTCGTCCGCGGCGATGACGGCGATCAGCCAGCAGGCGGCACACAGCAGAGCCAGTGCCCCGACCCAGCGGGTGGTCGGCGAATCGGCGTGAACGACGACGCGCTCACCGGCCCGCAGCCTGGGGGCCGCGTGAACTGACAGCTCGCGCACTGCTACCTCCGGGGTTCCCCTGCCGGCCTGGGTCTGCCCCGGGCCGCACCGATGAGTTCACGGTACTCGCGATCGGCGCCTCCGGTGCCGGGCCGAAGATGCTGCAACCGAATCGTTGCGCTGGACCGTTCTCAAGGCCGACGCACGGCTTTTCCCCGCACGGCGGGGAAATACTTCACGATGCCTTCCTGAACCACCGTGGCGACCAGCTGCCCGGAGCGATCGAAGACATGTCCGGTACCCAGCCCCCGCGAATCCGCGGCCACCGGCGACGAACTGGAATACAACACCCAGCCGTCGAAGTGGACTTGGCGGTGAAACCACACCGAGTGGTTGGCGGTTGCGGCGAAGATCCGGTCGGCCCCCCAGGACAGTCCGTGGGTGGTGATGATGGAATCCAGCACAGTGGTATCCGACGAATACACCATCATCGCGGTGTGCAGCACCGGGTCATCGGGCACCACCCCGTCCGCCTTGAGCCAGACCCGGTTGTAGGCGAGCCGCTCCCCTTTACCGCGCATCACCCAGGACGGGTCGTTGGTGTACCGCCACTCGATCGGGTGCGGCGCATTGACGAAACCCGGGACGACGTCCTCATAGCCGCGCAGCCGCTCCTCTAGTCCCGGCAGCGTCTCCGGGTCGGCGACAACGGGCGCTTCGACGCTGTGCTCGAGCCCGCGCCCGCCGGACAGGTACGACAGCATCGCGGTGGCCACCAGGGTGTCGTCCTGCACCGCGTCGATCCGCCGGTTGGCGAACCGGCGTTCGTCTCGCAACCGTTGCACCCGGAATTCGATGTTCTTGGCCGGGTCACCGCCGTTGATGAAATGCACCGACAGTGCGGTAGGCGGTAGGTCGCGGTCCAGTGTGCGACTGGCGGCGACCAGTGACTGCGCCATCAGTTGCCCACCGAAAGTGCGCGGCGGGGTTTTGCTCGGGTGCGATCCGGTGAAAACGTCGTCGTCGACGCGGTTGAGGTCCAGTACCGCCAGCAGCTCGCTGAAATCAGAATTCGTTTCGTTTCGCGCGGACGGCACAGATTATCTCTCCCGTTAGACGTCGTCCTCTCCGATCCGGTGCACGTGGATCAGATTCGTCGAGCCTACTGTGCCCGGCGGCGCGCCGGCGACAATGACCACCAGATCACCGCGAGAGTAGCGAGCCAGCTCGAGCAGCGATTTGTCGACCTGGTGGATCATTTCATCGGTGGAGCGCATCAGCGGGACAGTGAAAGTCTCGGTGCCCCAGGTCATCGCCAATTGATTGCGCACCTCGGGCAGCGCGGTGAAGGCCAACAGCGGCAGTGGGGTGTGCAGCCTGGCCAGCCGCCGCACGGTGTCGCCGGACTCGGTAAATGCGACCAGGGCCTTGGCGTCGAGCCGCTCACCGATGTCACGAGCCGCGTAAGAGATCACGCCCCGCTTGGTGCGCGGGATGTGCGTCAGCGGGGGGGCGGCGGTGGAATTCTCTTCGACCGCGCAGATGATCCGGCTCATCGTTCGCACCGCCTCCAGCGCGTATCTGCCCACTGCGGTTTCGCCAGACAGCATCACCGCGTCGGCACCGTCGAGCACGGCGTTGGCGACATCGGAGGCCTCGGCCCGGGTCGGCCGAGAGTTCTCGATCATCGACTCGAGCATCTGGGTGGCCACGATCACCGGTCTGGCGTTCTCCCGGGCCACCTGAATGGCCCGCTTCTGCACCAGGGGTACCTCTTCCAGCGCCAACTCGACACCCAGGTCACCACGGGCCACCATCACCGCGTCGAACGCCAACACCACGGCTTCCAAATTGTCGACGGCTTCCGGCTTCTCCAGTTTGGCGATCACCGGCACCCGCCGCCCCAACCGGTCCATCACCTCGTACGCCGACTCCACATCGGACGGCGAGCGGACGAACGACAAGGCCACCATGTCGACGCCGAGACGCAACCCGAACTCGAGGTCCCCGATGTCCTTGTCCGACAGCGTGGGTGCGGAGACCCTCATTCCGGGCAACGAAAGACCCTTGTGGTTGCTGACCGGCCCGCCCTCGGTGACGGTGCACACCACGTCGTCGCCGTCGATGTGTTCCACCACCAGCTCGACCTTGCCGTCATCGACCAGAACCCGGTCGCCCGGTGACGCGTCGTCGGTCAGTTGTTTGTAGGTGGTCGACACCCGATCGTGGCTGCCCGCACAGTCGGCGACGGTGATCCGCACCGTTTCGCCGTTGGCCCAGTAAGTCGGGCCATCGCTGAAGCGCCCCAACCTGATCTTGGGGCCCTGCAGGTCGGCGACCACACCGACCGCACGGCCGCTGGACTCCGAGGCTTCGCGCACCCACCGGTAGGCGGCCTCGTGGTCGGTGTGGTCGCCGTGGCTGAAGTTCAACCGCGCGACGTCCATCCCCGCCTCGACCAGCGCCCTGACCGACTCCGCGCTGTGCGATGCCGGACCGAGGGTACAGACGATCTTCCCGCGCCTATTCACGATGCGCTACCCGGTGAGAGTGGTTGGGACCAGCGGAAAGCCAGGCAGGTTACGCAGCAGCGTCCACCCGAACGTCACGGCCGCGATCACCACCAGTGTCACCGTCGGTGCAATGACTTGTCCGCGGCGGCGACCCAGGAGGATCCACGCCGCCAGCATCGGGATTCCGATCAACAGGAATGCGTTGTCCATCGCGGCTGCCGCCAGCTGTCCGTGCAGCACGTCATGGGCCATCCGAAGCCCGCCGCACGCCGGGCAGTTCCAACCGGTGAGCAGCCGGAACGGGCACAACGGGAACGCGCCGGGACGGTGCGGGTCGACGCGGGCGAGATAGGCCAGCGAAGCGAGGGCAGCGAGGGCTCCAGTCAGCGGGGCCAGCAGCACGCTGAAGCCGGGCGCTGCGGGCGGCGACGGGCCGGTCATCGTTTCAGCATGCCAGACCGCTGTGGCCAGGACGTGCCCCGCCCAGCAGCGTGACACCCGTTCGTCATTGGGCGTGCCGCTCACCGAGCAGCTTGCCCCGAACCCGCCCGTGCGCTAGGTCGTCGATGATGGCCTGCGCCGCGTCCAATGCAGCCGGGTCGGCCTGCCACACGGTGGAGAGGTCGGCCGGAATGTCCAATGCGAAGGTAAGCCGATACCGGGCAAGTCGCTCTCTGCCTCCGCTCACCCGGAACGGCCAGCGCGAAGCCGGTCGAAGACCTCGTTCACCTCGGCACGACTCAACTGCCGTCCATCGTCTCGGACGAGCCGGTCCCGGGCCAGCTCTGCGTCGAGTTCATCCTCGGCGGCCTCGAGCAGCTTCTCCCACACCGCCACGGGGACAATCACGCCCTGCGCCCGGCGGTGCGAGCCGAAGTACACCGGCTCCCCTTCGCCGGCGTCGAAGCGTTGAGCGATCTTGTGCAGCGCATCTCTCGCCTCACCCGTGGTCACGACATTCGCCATACCCACGTCGTACGACAATCCGTACGGGTTTGTTACTTCGCCAGCCTCGCCGAGGGGATAGGTTCGCCACTTGCCAGTAACGCCCCCGTGGTTCTGCCTCCTTATGTGTCCAGCGCCGTCGGTTCACTGCGATTCGTGTGTTTCCACGTCGGCAATTGCGTCCTCATGCGTCCTCATGCCTCCTCATGCCTCCTCGGGCTGGGATTCATTGGCCGCGGCCGATTCTGCATCCGCGACATTCGCCCCATCAGCCCCGGTGGTGGTCTGCGTCGGCGGTTCCGGTTGCACTGCATCGCTGACTTCGAGCTCGGGTTGCGCTTCCACATCGTCGGCGACCACGGCGGGTGCCTCGTCATCGGTTATCTCGATCTCGGTCTCGTCGTTGACGGCAGTCGCCTCGGCTTTCGCTTCGGGCTCCACCTGCGCGACCATCGGCTCCTCGAACGCTGCCGCTTCAGGCAGGGGCTCAGCCTCACCAACCGGCCCGGCCTCGGCCTGCGCCTCGCCCACCGGCTCAGCTTCGGCGCCACCGCACGGCTGCGCCTCGGTCTGCGCCTCCGTCTGCGTGTCGGCCAGGTCGTCGTCGGATGCGGTCAGCGCCGCGCCGACACCGGATGTCGCGCCGACTGCCGCCACTTCCTCCTCCGGTGGGAGCGCCGGCTGGGCACCCGTTCCGCCTTCTTGCCGGGTCTGGGCCAGTGTCGCTGGATCTTCGCGTCCCCTCGGCGCCAGGATGACGTAGACCACCGCGCCGATGAACACGAACGTCGAGGTGAACGAGTTGACTCGGATCCCCGCGATGTGCGTGGCGGCGTCGTCGCGCAACAACTCGATGCAGAAACGACCAACACAGTAACCGGCGACGTAGAGCGCGAACAGCCGGCCATGGCCGATTCTGAATCGGCGGTCCGCCCAGATAACCACCACGAACACCAAGAGGTTCCAGAGTAATTCGTACGCGAACGTCGGTTGGACGATCTTGTACAGCTCACCGGTGGACACGCCATCGAGCAGATGCGGATCCCGCGCACCCGCGGCATCCTGTCGCCAGAAGATTTCCAGTCCCCACGGCAATGTGGTCGCACGCCCGTAGAGCTCCTGATTGAAGTAATTGCCGATCCGACCGATCGCCTGGGCCAACACGATCCCGGGGGCGACCGCATCGCCAAAGGCCGGCAGCGGAATACGATGCCGTCGGCAACCGATCCAGGCACCCACACCGCCGAGCGCGACCGCGCCCCAGATACCCAAACCCCCATCCCAGATCCGCAGCGTCGCCTGCAGGCCGATACCGCCGTTGCCGAAGTAGGTCCGCCAGTCAGTCATCAGGTGATAAAGCCGACCGCCGACCAGACCGAAAGGCACGGCCCACAGCGCGATGTCGTAGATCACGCCGCGCTCGCCACCGCGAGCGTGCCAGCGCCGGTCACCGATCAGCAGCGCCACCACGATACCGACGATGATGCACAGGGCGTAGGCACGGATCGGAACCGGGCCGAGGTACCACACACCGCGGGGCGGGCTTGGAAAATACCGGAAATGCTGCGGCAGGTTCGTCAGAAAGCTCATCGTCGTATCTGCGAGTTCCTTTGGCGCACACCGTCGGCAAGCTGCTCGGTTAGTGCACGCAGCGCGGTAGGGCCCTCGGTGAGGGCGGTAACCAGCGCTGAGCCGACGATGACACCGTCGGCGTAGCTGGCAATTTCGGCGGCCTGGCCGCGAGATCGCACGCCCAGCCCCACTCCGACCGGGACACCGGAGACCGCCCTTACCCTGCGCACCAGTTCGGGCGCCGCCTGCGACACCGCATCGCGCGCACCGGTGACCCCCATCGTCGATGCCGCATAGACAAACCCGCGCGACGCTTCGACCGTGGCCGCGAGTCGCTCGGGCGTCGATGACGGCGCCACCAGGAAAATGCGATCCAGATCGTGCTGGTCGGATGCGTCGAACCACTCCTGCGCCTCGTCGACGATCAGATCGGGTGTGATGATCCCGGTGCCGCCGGCCGCGGCCAGATCGCGAGCGAACGCGTCAACCCCATAGTGCAGCATCGGATTCCAGTAGGTCATCACCACCGCGCGACCACCGGCGCTGCTGATCGCCTCAACTGCGGTCAAGGTGTCACGGACCCGAACGCCGCCGCACAGCGCGGCCTCGGTGGCTTTGGCGATGGTCGGGCCGTCCATCCCGGGATCCGAATACGGGATACCGACTTCGATCAGGTCGCACCCGGCTTGCACCAGCGCGGCCATCGCGGCGATCGAGCTTTCGACGTCGGGGTAGCCGGTGGGCAGGTACCCGATCAGCGCCGCCCGATTGTCCCGCCGGCACGCGTCGAACAGCGGTGCCAGCCTGCCGATCCGGGCCTGCGAGGAAGCCATCACGTGAGCAGGCCGAACCATTTGGCGGCGGTCTCGACGTCTTTGTCGCCGCGCCCGGACAAGTTCACCACGATGATCGCGCCGGGTCCCAGTTCCGCACCCAGCGCGATCGTCCCGGCGATCGCGTGTGCGGATTCGATGGCCGGGATGATCCCCTCCGTCCGGCTCAGCAGGGCGAACGCCTCCATGGCCGCTTTGTCTGTGACGGGGCGGTACTCGGCTCGCCTCATCTCCCGCAGCCAGGCGTGCTCGGGACCTACCCCGGGGTAGTCCAGTCCGGCCGAGATCGAATGGGATTCAATGGTTTGGCCGTCGTCATCCTGCAACAGGTAGGACAGTGACCCGTGGAATGTGCCGGGCGATCCGCCGGCGAATGCCGCGGCGTGGCGGCCGGTTTCGATGCCGTCGCCGGCCGCCTCGAAGCCGAGCAGGCGGACCCCGGGGTCGTCGAGGAACGCGTGGAAGATCCCGATGGCGTTGGATCCGCCGCCGACGCAGGCCACCACGGCGTCGGGCAGCCGGCCCGTCAGGTGCTGGATCTGCGCGCGGGCTTCCAATCCGATGACCCGCTGGAAGTCGCGCACCATGGTCGGGAACGGGTGCGGGCCTGCTGCGGTGCCGAAACAGTAGTAGGTGTCCTCGGCGTTGGTGACCCAGTCGCGAAACGCCTCGTTGATGGCGTCCTTCAAGGTCTTCGATCCGGCCTCGACGGACACCACCTCAGCGCCCAGCAGGCGCATGCGGGCCACGTTGAGCGCCTGTCGCCGGGTGTCCACGGCGCCCATGTAGACGACACATTGCAGGCCGAGCAGCGCGCAGGCGGTAGCGGTGGCGACCCCGTGCTGTCCCGCCCCGGTTTCGGCGATCACCCGGGCCTTACCCATGTGCCGTGCCAGCAGCGCCTGCCCGAGTGCATTGTTGAGCTTGTGGGATCCGGTGTGATTCAGGTCTTCTCGCTTGAGGAAGATCCTGGCGTCACCGGCATGCACGGACAGTCGGGCGGCTTCGTAGAGCGGTGACGGGCGGCCGTTGTAGTTGGCCTGCAACCTGTCGAGGGTGTCGAGGAACTCGCGATCGTTACGTGCCTTGTGGTAGGCCGACGTCACCTCTTCGATGACACACATCAGTGCTTCGGCGACGAACCGGCCGCCGTACACACCAAAGTGGCCCCGCGCATCGGGGTCGTGGCTGCTCGGTTCGGCAACGCCCGCACTGGCGCGGGGAAGGTCTGGAAGGCCTGAATTCGATGAATCTGCCATCGGCGAAACACTCACGGGGGTCATCGACAGCTAGCGCGCAGGCTTGGGACACGACGGGTGCCTGCCCGCACTGACCAGGTCGGCGACCGCCGCGCGTGGGTCACCGCTGGTGACCAGCCCCTCGCCGACCAGAACCGCATCCGCGCCGGCGCCGGCGTACGCCAGCAGATCGGCGGTGCCCCGAATCCCGGATTCGGCGATCTTGACCACATCGGTGGGCAGCCCCGGCGTGATTCGCCCGAAGCAGTCCCGGTCCATCTTCAGCGTGGTGAGGTCACGGGCATTGACCCCGATCACCTTCGCTCCCGCGGCGAGCGCCCGGTCGGCCTCGTCCTCGGTGTGCACCTCCACCAGGGCGGTCATTCCCAGTGATTCGGTGCGGTCCAGCATCGACACCAGCGCCGGCTGCTCCAGCGCCGCGACGATCAGCAGCAGCATGTCCGCTCCGTGGGCACGCGCTTCATGGATCTGGTACGGCGACACCACGAAGTCTTTGCGTAGAACCGGGACTGACACCGCGGCCTTGACCGCATCCAAATCGCCCAGCGTGCCGTTGAACCGCCGCTCCTCGGTCAGCACGCTGATGATCCGTGCCCCGCCGTCCTGGTAGGCACAGGCAAGCCGGGCCGGGTCTGTGATGGCGGCCAGCTGGCCGGCCGATGGGCTGGCGCGTTTGACCTCGGCGATGACAGCGATACCGGGTTCGCGCAAAGCGGTCAGCACATCCAGCGGCGGCGGCATCGCGGCCGCAGCGGCTTTGACTTCGGACAGGCTGATGACGGCCTCGCGGGCGGCGACGTCCGCGCAGACTCCTTCGATGATGGAGTCGAGCAGGGTCGCCGAGCTCATGCCTGCCGGTGTCCTTTCCCGCAGTTCCCACAGTTCCCACAATTCCGAACAGATCACGACCCTTCTCCGGGGACGTCCATCGAAGGGTAACGACCGGCAGCACACCCGATATCACCGGCCCTCGGCATCTGATCCGGGCACGCCATCGGTCGGGTCATCGGTTGGGTCACAACCCTGATCAAGGGCATCCCAGATCATCTGCTCGGAGACGTTCTGCGCATCCTGGACAGTGCCTCGCCGTATCGCCGATCGACGTAGCCGAGGTGCGGCGTATTTGGTGGTGCTGACATCGTGCACACCGCCGGCCGCCGCCGACCGCATCAGTAGCACGGCACCGGCCAGGATGCCCAATGCCCCCGCCAGGGTGGCCACCGCACCGCCGTAACGGCGGTCGCCGGCCAGCAGCGAGACCACCGGGACGCCGGCGATGGCCGCTGCTCGCGCCGCCACGTCGGCGACCACCCACATCCCGATCGCGAGATATCCGGCGGCTAAACTGGCCGCCGCCATCAACACCGCCAACACCCGCAACGCCCAGCCGCGCACCGCGACCGCAGCGATCGCCGCGGCCAGCGACAACACCGCCATCGGCAGCAACGCTGTGGACCAGGACGCGCCGTAGACGGTGACCTGCCTGGGCTGCCCCAGCCCGTCGAACGACCGGATGAGCACCCACGGCAGCCGTGACGCGGCCCATAGCGAGGCGGCGGCAGCCACCAGCAGCAGCTGGGCCGACCGGAGCGCGAACCGGCCACCCGGGCCCCCCGGGCCACCCGGATCAGCCATCACGGCCCAGCCCGGGAACGCTCAGCGTCTCCGCCGCGGCGATCGCGGTCAACACCGCCCGGGCCTTGTTCATCGCCTCGGTGTATTCGTAGGCACCGTTGGAATCGGCGACCACCCCGCCGCCGGCCTGCACATAGGCGGTGCCATCACGCATCAGGGCGGTGCGGATGGCGATCGCGAAATCAGCGTTGCCGGCGAAATCCAGGTATCCGACCACCCCGCCGTAGAGTCCGCGCCGCGTCTTCTCCACTTCCTCGATCAACTCCATCGCCCGCACCTTGGGCGCCCCGGACAACGTGCCGGCCGGGAAACAGGCGGTCATAGCGTCCAGCGCGGTACGACCCTCGGCGAGCATCCCGGTCACCGTGGACACCAGGTGCATGACATGGCTGTACCGCTCGATGTGGCTGTAGTCCTCGACGCGCACAGTGCCTGGCACGCACACCCGGCCCAGGTCGTTGCGGCCCAGGTCGACCAGCATCAGGTGCTCGGCACACTCCTTGTCGTCGGAGAGCAGCTCCTTCTCCAGCTGCTGGTCTTCCTCCTCGGTCTGACCGCGCCACCGGGTGCCGGCGATCGGGTGAGTGGTCGCCCAGCCGTCCTTGACCGTCACCAACGCCTCCGGACTGGATCCGACGATCGAGAACGCCAACCGCCCATCGTGATCGGGCACCTGCAGCAGGTACATATAGGGACTTGGGTTGGACACCCGCAGCATCCGGTACACATCGATGGGGTCGACGCCGGTGTCCATCTCGAAGCGCTGCGACGGCACCACCTGGAACGCCTCGCCGGCCTCGATCTCACCGACCAGCCGTTCGACGATCGCGCCGTACTCCGCCGCGCTGCGCTGCGCGCGGTGTTGCGGCTCCGGTCTGCGAAATGTCGCCACGCTGGACGGCAACGGCTGGTCCAGCGCCGCGGTCATCACATCCAGCCGCGCCACCGCTTGGTCGTAGGCCCCGTCCACCCGCTCATCGGTGCCGTTCCAATTGACCGCGTTGGCGATCAACGTGATCGTGCCCTCGTGGTGATCGACCGCGGCCACGTCGGTGGCCAGCAGCAGCAGCATGTCCGGCAGGCCCAGGTCGTCGACGGCCAGCTCGGGCAGCCGCTCCAGCCGGCGTACCAGGTCGTAGGCGAAAAAACCGACCATCCCGCTGGACAGCGGCGGCAGCCCGTGCGGGGCGCCGGTCGCCAGCAGCGCCAGCGTGGCCCGCAGCGCGGTCAGCGGGTCCCCACCGGCCGGAGCGTCGCTCGGGGTGCTGCCCAGCCACACCGCTTCGCCATCACACACCGTCAACGCGGACGGCGCCCCGGCGCCGATGAACGACCAGCGCGACCACGACCGGCCGTTCTCGGCCGACTCGAGCAGAAAGGTGCCGGGCCGTCCAGCGCCGAGTTTGCGGTACGCCGACAGCGGTGTCTCGGCATCGGCCAGCACCTTACGGGTCACCGGAACCACGCGATGCTCGGCGGCCAGCGCCCGAAAGTCCGCCCGCGAGGTGGTGGGGTCGACGTGCACGCGTCCATCCTCCCAGATCATCCGATGGTTTCCGGCGTAGCGTGGCGGACATGAAAACCGGTGACACCGTTGCTGACTTCGAGCTTTCCGACCAGACCGGAGCACCGCGCAAGCTGAGCGCCCTGCTTGCCGACGGGCCGGTGGTGCTGTTCTTCTATCCGGCCGCGATGACTCCCGGCTGCACCCGCGAGGCATGCCACTTCCGTGATCTCGCCGGTGAGTTCGCCACCGTCGGCGCGCAACGAGTCGGGATCAGCATCGACCCGGTGGCAAAGCAGGCTGCGTTCGCCGAGCGGCAAAGCTTCGACTACCCGCTGCTGTCCGACACCGACGGCGCGGTGGCCGCCCAGTTCGGCGTGAAGCGTGGCCTCCTGGGCAAATTGGCTCCGGTCAAGCGGACAACGTTCGTCATCGACACCGACCGCACCGTGCTCGGGGTGATCGCGGGAGAATTCACCGTCAACGCACACGCCGACAGGGCGCTGGCCCTGTTGCGGGCACGTTCGTCGGCGTAGATCCCTCCCCACTATCTACGGTAGCGTAACCTACGGTATCGTAGGTTAGCTTGTCGATCGACCGAAAGGGATGAACCATGATGCAACCGGACGCGGGGCTTCTGCATGATCTGGAGCCGGTTGTCGAGAAAAACCTGAACCGCCATCTCGAGGCGACTCGGCCATGGTTGCCACACGACTACGTGCCGTGGAGTCGAGGCCGCGATTTCGCCCTCCTCGGCGGCGAAGACTGGGCGCCTGAGGACTCCCCGCTGGACCCGGTCGCGAAGGCAGCACTGGTCGTCAACCTGCTCACCGAGGACAACTTGCCGTCCTATCACCGGGAGATCGCAACCAGGTTCGGCCGCGACGGCGCTTGGGGACGCTGGATTGGGCAATGGACGGCCGAGGAAGCCCGGCACGGCATCGCGCTGCGCGACTACCTCGTCGTCACCCGGAGTGTGGATCCCACCAAGCTCGAGCAGCTGCGCATGCAGCACATGATCGCCGGATATGACTCCGGCGACAAGACACCCCTGGCCGCACTGGCCTACGTCTCGTTCCAAGAGCTCGCGACGCGGGTGTCGCACCGCAATACCGGTCGCGCTTGCGGGTGCCCGGTCGCCGACCAACTGCTGGCGCGGATCTCGGTCGACGAGAACCTGCACATGGTGTTCTATCGCGATGTGATGGCGGCGGCCCTCGACATCACTCCCGACGCGGCCATGGTCGCCATCCGCGACGAGGTTCTCGGCTTCGCGATGCCCGGGCTGGGCATGCCCGATTTTCACCAGAACGCGATTCTCATCGCCAAAGCCGGGATCTACAACCTGCGTATCCACCACGACGACGTGCTGGAGCCGATACTGCGGTTCTGGCGTGTCTTCGATCGATCCGACTTCGGCCCGCAAGGAGAACACGCCCGCGACGAGACGGCACAGTTCCTCGACGCCGTCGAGGAGCGGGCGAAGTACTACGAAGACAAGGCTGCCGCGCGCAACAGCGTTCCCGAGTATGCGTAGCCCGCTGTTCCCCGCCGCGGTTCGCGCGTTCAGACCGCGCCGTCGCAGCTGCCCGGCGGCGCCAGCGCCGACGGCACCAGCTCGTCACCGATGACGCAGTGCAGTCCGTACCAGGATCGCAGCTCGGGGTTCATCCCCGACATATCCGTGAGTGTCGAAAAAAAGACGTAACGCCAGTGCGAACCGTCGGCATAGGGCACGCCGTCGCAGTAGATGGCTGAGACCTGCAGGCCCTTCAGCCCGCGGCCCCCGGCGCAGTAGCCGGTCTGGATGTTGGGCATGTGCGGGTCGGGCGGGGGTTTCGCGAGGGCGGGCACCGGGGCGATGAGCATAGCCGCCAACGCTGCCGTTGCCGCGGTCGCGGCGATTGATCGTTTCATCTCCTTAGTTCTTACCACCGCACCGGCTGATCTCGGGCGAGATTCGGCCGGCTTCGACCGCCTCGGCCCGCCCCTTGCGTGGGCCGCAGCTGGGCAGCTACCGATGTGGCGCTGGTGGCGCCAAGAGCACGTCGGCGTCGAAACAGCTGTGGTCGCCGGTGTGACACGCCCCGCCGACCTGGTCAACCTCGACCAGCACCGCGTCGCCGTCGCAGTCCAGCCGCACCGAATGGACGTACTGGGTGTGTCCAGACGTTGCGCCCTTGACCCACTGCCGGCCACGTGATCGCGAAAAGAATGTCGCCTCACGGGTTTCCAGGGTCCGCGCCAGCGCATCGTCGTCCATCCAGGCAACCATCAGCACATCGCCGCTGCCGTGTTCCTGCACCACGGCGGCGAACAGGCCGTCGGTGTTGCGCTTGAGCCGCGCGGCAATCGCCGGATCGAGTCTCATCGCACTCATCTCACTATGATCCCTTCAGCCGCCATCGCCGCCTTGACCTGGCCGATGGTGAGCTCACCGAAGTGGAACACGCTGGCCGCCAGCACCGCGTCGGCGCCGGCGGCCACCGCGGGGGCGAAATGGTCCACCGCCCCGGCACCGCCACTGGCGATCACCGGCACCGTCACCGCCGCGCGGACCGCACGCAGCATTGGCAGGTCGAAACCGGACTTGGTGCCGTCGGCGTCCATCGAGTTCAGCAGGATCTCCCCCACGCCGAGTTCAGCGCCGCGGGCGGCCCAGTCCACCGCGTCGATGCCGGTGCCGCGGCGGCCGCCGTGGGTGGTGACTTCCCAGCCCGACGGCGTGGGCGCCGACTCGGGGCCTATAGTGCGGGCGTCGACGGACAGCACGATGCACTGCGAGCCGAATCGGCGGGACAGCTCCGCCAGCAGATCGGGACGCGCGACGGCCGCGGTGTTCACCGACACCTTGTCGGCGCCGGCGCGCAACAGCACGTCGACGTCGTCGACGGTGCGTACCCCGCCACCCACCGTCAGCGGGATGAACACCTGCTCCGCGGTGCGGTGCACCACCTCCAGCATGGTGGCCCGCCCCGACGACGACGCGGTGACGTCGAGGAAGG
>NZ_JBYCKY010000450.1:0-2988 GCF_057473605.1 Mycobacterium sp. TH-M82
CTCGCCACGGGCCTTGGGCGCGTCGGCCAGCGGCCCAAGCCCGAACGTCAAGAACGCACTGATCGCCCCGGTCGTCCCGATGGCGCGTCGACCCCGCTGCGCCATCACCTTACGCGAAGCTGAATCGCGCGTCCCGACGTGTCGGTGCACCATTACGCAAACCTTCCTGGGCAGCAGATGGGATGCTTAGGAGTAGATTAAAGGGCGAACCTGAGGAATTGTCAAACCGCCACCCTCCGCCTGCGAATAGTGGATCGTAGAGGAATCTCCGTAACTCAAAACACCTCACTCGAAGGAACCCGGCGATCTTGAGGTCACCGCTCCTCCGCCTGCCCACGTGCTTCAGTCGGCCAACAAGGTTAGTCGTGAGAATTTGCTCGGACCGTCCGAGATTGCGCAACATCGCCAACGCATCTTGGTGCGAGCGTCCCCGGGCGGCGCCCAGGCCACCCACCAACCGGTGTCGGCGAACTTCACTTACCGTAAACGACGTCGTCGACCTCGCTTGGCCCCACTGACACATGGCTCGAGCCAAACCCAGCGAGGCAGCGCCAATGGTCCTCATCGGACTCCTCGACGGCCAGAGGGACTGCTGGGCGGCTCACGCCCCGGCGGGCCGGGTACCGATCACCTTGTCGGCCGCTAACCGCGCCAGGTCTTCGTCGTTGAGCAAGCACAGTTCGCGCAGCACTTCGGTGGTGTGCTGGCCCAGGGTGGGCGGGGGCCGCGTCAGCCAGCGATGCTGCCCGGCCAGCGGCGCGAACGGCGGACACGGATATAGGCCCGGCCCGGTTCGCGGATGGGTCAGGAGCTCGAAGAACCCTCGATCGCGCAGTTGAGGATTCTCGGTGACCAGCGAAGGCGACACCACCGGTGCGGCGGGGATGCCTGCCGCGGCAAGCTTTTCGACTGCAGGGTCGATTAGCTGGCCGGCGAACCAGTCGGCCAGCCGAGCATCGATGTCGTCGGCACGATCCTGTCGTCCGGCTGCCTCGGTCAGCCGCGCGTCGTCGGCCCAAGCCGGGTAGCCCAGCACCCCGACCAGCGCCCGCCACTGCTCGTCGGCGGCCACGGTGACGGCGATCCACTCGTCGTCTCCGGCGCAGCGATAGAGGTTCTGCACGAGGGCGCCTTGGTCGCGGTTGCCCTGCCGCCCCAGGGTCATCCCGAACACCTCGGACTCCATCGGCTGGACCGCGGTGACGCCCAGCACCGATTCGATCATCGGCAGCTCCACCAGTTGACCGGCTCCGGTGCGCTCGGCGAACGCCAGCGCCGCCGTCACCGCGAACGCGGCGTGCGCACCGGCCAGCGGATCACACGCTCCGCGCGGTGCAACCGGCGGGCCGTCGGGCAATCCGGTCACCCAGGCCAGCCCGGCGATCTGCTCCATGGTGGGGGCAAAGCCGACCCGGTCACGCCACGGGCCGTCCAGGCCGAACGCGGGCATTCGGGCGATGACCAGCTGTGGGTTGACGCCCAGCAGCGCGTCGGCGGTCAGCCCGAAGTGGTCCATCACCCGCGGCGAGAAGTTCTCGATCACCACGTCGGCTCCGGCCGCCAGCGTCATAAACAGCCGTCGTCCGTCGTCGGACCCCAAATCCAGGGTGACCGACCGCTTGTTGGTGTTCATGGCGTGGAACACCCAGCCGTATTCCCACCAGTCGTCGACGTCGGTGCGCATCCCACCCGAGTAGCGGATGCCGTCGGGCCGTTGGATCGACTCCACCTTGATCACCTCGGCACCGAACGCCGCCAGCAGGTGGGTGGCGGCCGGCCCGGCCCAGAACGCGGTCAGGTCTACCACGCGGACGCCCTCCAGCGGCAGCCGTGGGTCGGCCAGGCCTGGTGCGAATTCCCGCTGCTGCCAGGTGGGTTCGGTGTTGGCATCACCGAGTGTCGGTGCGCTCGCCAGCGGTGCGGGTGCGCACTGCGACATCAGCCACGGCGAGCGCGGCTGATGAAAACCGGCCGCGTTGCGCACGAACACCCCGCGCTCCGTGAGGTGGTCCATCTCGCGGATGGTGGCGCCGTTGCCCAGCGGCGCGATCGGCAGCCGGAACAGTTGCCCCAGTTCGACGATCTCGTCCACGGTGTGCTCACGCAGCCACGGCCCGATCAGTTCGCGGATGAAATCCCGGTGTTCCCAGCGGCCGAGCTGAAAGCGCAACTGCGGGTTTTCGGTCAGCTCCGCACGATCGAGCATCGCAGCGAAATCGAGCCACTGCTGACCGGTGACCATGGTGATGCCGACGTAACCGTCCTTGGCCTCTTCGATCGAGGGCACCTCGATGGTGCGGGTGACCGGCGGCACCCGCAGCAGCTGGCTGTGCAGCCATTCGGAGCTCTGCATCAACGTCATCGCCTCCAGCATGGACAGGTCCAGGTGCTCGCCCGGACCCCCATGCCGTACGCGGCGATACACCGCCAGCGCACCGAACGCAGCACACACGCCGCCCATGTACTCCCCCAGCCGGCCGCCGATCGCGATGGGCGGCCCGGCGGGATCGCCGCGGAACCCGGTCAGGCCCGCCCAGGCCTGCAGGGTGAACTCACTGGCCGCCCGCTCGGCATACGGCCCGGTCCAGCCGAAGTCGGAGATCGACACGACGACGGCGTGCGGGTTGGCCGCCAGCAGCCGCTGCGGATCGATGCCCAAATCCGTCGCCTGCGAGGCGGTGGCGGCCATCACGATGACGTCGGCGGCGCCGAGTTCGGCGCGGTATCGCGGATCCGAGGGTGACACGGCCAGGCTGCGCTTGCCGGCGTTGAGGTAAGAAAACAGCGGCGCGTCCGTCGACTCCGGCACCGGTGAACCGCAGGAGGTGTAGCTGCGCAGCGAATCCCCTTGCGGCAGCTCGATTTTTCGCACCTCGGCACCCGCATCGATAAGCAGCTTGCCGCAGTAGCTGCCCGCTATCCGGTCGCTGATCTCGACGACCCGCAGCGAATCCAGCGGCGTCGGTCGGCACTGCGATCCGTCGCTGG
>NZ_JBYCKY010000451.1:0-3045 GCF_057473605.1 Mycobacterium sp. TH-M82
GCACCGTCGCCGACATCCAGCAGATCACCAACCCGGGCCTGCGACTGGTCGGCGCGTTGCCGACGCTGTACGACTCGCGCACCACCCACACGCGCGACGTGCTGCTCGACATCGCCGACCGCTACGGGCTTTCGGTGCTGACCCCGCCCATCCCGCGCACGGTGCGCTTCGCCGAGGCCAGCGCATCGGGGTCATCGGTGATTGCCGCACGCAAGAACAAGGGTGCCGCCGCCTATCGCGAGGTGGCGCACGCGGTGCTCGAACACTGGGACTCCGGCAAGCCGCTGCCGACGTTCACCCCCGACGTGTAGCGGGAGCGCCGGCTGCGCGAGCATGCACAAACTCGCACTCGCGGGGCGGCTGTAGTGCGATTTTCCGCATGCTCGCCGTGTAGCCGGGCGGTAGCAGGCGGCTCAGCCCAGGGCGACCACGGTGTCGCCGCGCTGCTCCAACACCATCGAACCGGACGCCCCCGGGAACACCGCGGATACCCCGGGCGGACGGCTGACTTCGATCGTGCGTTCGTGCTTGCCGGTGGCCGGGTCGCAGACGTCGATTCCGCCGCTGACCGGGATCAATAGCCGGCCTGCCAGCACTGCTGCCGGCCCCAACGGAACCGCCGGGCCCGCACCGGAGACGGTGTAGCGGTAGGCCAGCGTCGTGGCGTCGAACATCAACACCGCGCCGCCGGTCCACCAGCTGACCAGACCTGCGGGCCGCGACACCGTCAAGTCCGCGCTGGCCGGTGACGGTCGGCTGGGCAGCAGCGTCTTGGCGACGGTAATGCCGGCCTGGTCGACGACTTCGATCCTGGGCTGCGGCGACGGCAGGTAGACCGCGGTGTGGGTGGCGGTGTTGTGGTCCGAGACGGCCAGCACCCGGGCGCCCGAGTCGGCGGTGACGCCGGGCACGGGCAGATGGCGCTGCTCCGGTTCGTCCTCCTCCTTGCCGGCGTGCAGCAGGGTGAGCCGCAGGTCGTCCTGTCCCGGGCAGGCCTCCAGCACCGACACCGCCGACGAACCGGCAGCAGCCGACAGCAGGGTGCATCCGCTGCCCAGTCGCTGCGCGGAGGGTTTCAGCTGGGCGTCGATTTCGCCGTAGGACAGCACCCGAACCATGTCCGAACGCCACAGCTCCAACCGGGTCGCGCCGACCGACAACACCGCGGCGCCGTCGGAGGAGACGGTGACGTGCCGGTCGGCGTAGCTGGTGCGGGCCGGTCCGCGCTGGCCGGTGTCGGCATCGACGGTGCTGACCTGGCCGCAGCCGCGCCCGTCGGGAAAGACGGCAACGGCGTAACGGTAGATCCAGGAGACGGCGCACAGGTCGACGCCGCGGGCATAGCTCCAACGCGGCTCACCGGTGGCCGGGTCGCGCCCGGTCATCTCTCGTCCGGCACCGGTGATCACGGTTCCGGAGACGATCACCGGGCTGCTCGTCGCCGGACTGGCAGCGGTCCACAGCTGCGTCAGCGACCCCGGCACCGCCTGTGCCGGCGCCGGGTTGGGGGCCGGCTCGGCGGCGGGGCGGCTGATGGTGGCCCGCGCGTCGCTGGTCCACCAGACCAGCACGCCCGCAACCACGACGGCGAGCATGATCACCACCGCCGCTACGACATCGCCGCGGGTACGCTGCTCGGGTCGGACCATCAGGCAGGCGGCAAGGTTCAGCTGCCGCTAGTCGCCGCGCCGGCCGCCATGCGCGGCCGGCGACGGCGCGGGCGTGACCTGTTCTGCCCGTTCTCGGCGGACGCCGTGCCGGTGGCTTCTGCGGCTGCCGGTGGCTGCTTGACGGCTTCGCGGTCCGGGCGTGTTCCCGTCACCGGCTTACCGCCGCGGGTGCGCCGCCGCGACCTATCGGAGTTGCGGGGCGAACGCCGGCGGTCGGCGCCGGTGTCACGCGTGGGTCGTTTGACCGGCGACTTGCGGGCTCTGCCGACGCTCCCGGTGGCATCGGCAGGGATGCCCAGCTCGGTGTAGAGATGCGGTGAGCTGGAATAGGTTTCGGCCGGATCGGGGCAACTCAGGCCCAGCGCGTGATCGATCATCGTCCAGCGGGCCAGCTCGTCCCAGTCGACCAGGGTGACCGCGACCCCGGTGCGCCCCGCCCGGCCGGTGCGGCCGATGCGGTGTACGTAGGTCTGCTCGTCGTCGGGGCACGGGTAGTTGCGGCCGTGCGTGACGTCGTCGATGTCGATACCGCGGGCGGCGACATCGGTGGCGACCAGCACGTCGACGTCGCCGGTGCGGAACGCCTTCAGCGACTTCTCCCGGGCCACCTGATTGAGGTCACCGTGCACCGCGCCCACTTTGAACCCGCGTTCGGTGAGGTCGTCGGCCACCTTCTGGGCGGTGCGTTTGGTTCGGGTGAAGATCATGGTGGCGCCGCGCCCGCGGGCCTGCAGCACCCGGCTGACCAGCTCCAGCTTGTCCAGGGCGTGGGCACGGTAGACGAACTGATCGGTGGCGTCGTGCACCGCCGAGCTGTGCGGCGCCTCCGCCCGGATGTGGGTGGGCTGGCTCATGAAGCCGCGAGCCAGCGTGATGATCGGGCCGGGCATGGTCGCCGAGAACAGCATCGACTGGCGATCGTCGGGAATCTGGGCCAGGATGCGTTCCACGTCCGGCAAAAACCCCAGGTCCAGCATTTCGTCGGCCTCGTCGAGGACCAGCACGGCCAGCCCGCCGAGCTGCAGATGGTTCTGCTGGGCCAGGTCGAGCAGCCGACCCGGCGTGCCCACCACCACCTCGGCGCCGGCCTGCAGAGCTTCGATCTGCGCCTCATAGGGCCGTCCACCGTAGATGGCGACCACCGACAGGGGACGGGAAGCGCACTTAGCGTCGCTTCCTGGAGGTCCACCTGTGGTCAGGTATTTCGCGGCGTCGGCCAGGTCACCGGAGACCTGCAGGCACAGTTCTCGGGTCGGCACCACCACCAGCGCCCGCGGGACACCGGTGAGCGGCCTTGTGGTGTCGGTGCTGATGCGCTGCAGCAACGGCACGCCGAACGCGAAGGTCTTGCCCATGCCGGTGCGGGCCTGGCCGA
>NZ_JBYCKY010000452.1:0-10153 GCF_057473605.1 Mycobacterium sp. TH-M82
CGGCGGTCAGGTCGGCGTCCACACACGCCAGGTGCGGGTTGCCGACGTCGATCACCAGCCCCGCGAACGGTCGGCCGCCGACGATCGCCTCCCCGACCCCGAACCGGTTCGCCTTGCCCATGTCGACGGTGACGTCGGCGGTCACGGCGTCAGCGCGATGCACGACCAGCGGGCGCGGACCGGCCAGCGACCCGACCGTGAATTCATCCCGGGATTCCAGCCCGGCAGCCCGCAGGTAGTGGGCGAACACCCGCACCCCGTTGCCGCACATCTGCGCCACCGAGCCGTCGGCGTTGCGGTAGTCCATGTACCAGTCGCCGACGCTCACCCCCTCGGGCAGTGCATCCAGCACACCGGCGTTCACCGCGGCGGCGGCAGTGGTCACCCGCAGCAACCCGTCGGCACCCAGCCCGCGACGGCGGTCGCACAACGCGGCGACCTTCGACGGCGTCAGCGCCAGCTCGGCAGCTGGGTCCTCCAGCAGCACGAAGTCGTTCTGGGTGCCGTGGCCCTTGGCGAACATCACCAGCTCAGGATACGTTCCGCGGGAGCATTGCCGGTAAACTCCGGCGCGGTGGTCAACCCGCTGAATGAACACCTGCGACCGGCCTTCATCGATGCGATAGAGCACGCGGTAGGGGCCGCGGCGGGCACTGTACATCCCGGTCAGATCGTGGCGCAGCGACTAATCGACCCGACATGGCTCTCGCGACAGCTCGCCGAACACGAACTCGATGACCGCCGGGCGCACTCGCGGCGGGAGCCTGTGCATCGCGCTTCGCCGTTATATAGACCTGGTCAAGGCTGAAATGACGGCGTCGATGTTGGCAGTCGGGTCGGCCGCATCCAGCCAGTGGATCCGGTGGTCGCGGCCAAACCAGGACCGCTGGCGTCGCACGTAGCGCCGGGTCCCGACGAACGTCTGCTCGCGGGCGCGCCGCAGCGCGTCGTCTCCCCCGCCGGCGTCCAGGGCGGCGACCACCTGCGCGTAGCCGAGCGCCCGGGACGCGGTGACCCCGTCCCGCAGGCCCCGGTCCAACAGCGCCGTCACCTCGTCGACCAGGCCGTGATCGAACATGTCGTCGGTTCTCTTCGCCAGCTCGGCATCGAGATATGCTGTGTCGCAATCTAATCCGATGATCATGGTATCCCATCGGGGTTCTCCTATGGCGGGTGCCGACGCGGCGAACGGTTGCCCGGTCAGCTCCCCCACCTCCAGTGCGCGCACGATGCGCCGGCCGTCGGTGGGGCGGATCGCCGCGGCCGCCGCAGGGTCGCGGACGGCTAGTTCGGCGTGCAGGGCGGCCGCTCCAGTCGCGGCGAGCCGGCGCTCCCAGGCGGCCCGCACCTGCGGGTCGGTTGCCGGGAACGACCAGTCGTCGAGCAGCGCCTGCAGGTAGAGCATCGAGCCGCCCACGATGACCGGCACCGCGCCGCGGGCGGCGATCGACGCCACGTCGGCGGCCGCGGCCCGCTGGTAGCGGGCGACGGTCGCGGTTTCGGTGACGTCCAGCACGTCCAGTTGGTGATGCGGGATGCCGTGACGCGAAGTCAGCGGCAGTTTCGCGGTGCCGATGTCCATTCCGCGGTAGAGCTGCATGGCGTCGGCGTTGACGACTTCACCGCCGACGCACTCCGCGACGGCCAGGGCCAACCGCGACTTGCCGGTGCCGGTTGGGCCGACGATCGCGATAGGCCTCATCGGGTTCTCACGGCCGCCAGATGCCGGTGAAGTAGCCGACGCCGTAGGGGGCACAGCGATAGAGCTCGAGAGCGGTTCGCGGCCCGAATCCGGCCAGCCCGGCCAGCGCCGCGAACGCGGCCCGGCCGGTGACCTGCGCCGGCAGCCGCGCCAGGGCGGCGGCGTCACCGCGGGCCAGGGCGTCGTCGAGGGCGCGTTGCACGGCGGCGCCGCCCGGGTGGTAGCCGCCGGGGGCCCCGGCGGTCAGGGTGTTGACGCCGTCGGCGACTACCAGCACCCCGACCGGCTCGGGCCGCCGGTCGATGTCACCGCGCAGCTGCTCGCCCCGTGCCGTCGCGGTGACGGGGTCGCCGTAGGAATGGACCTGCACGCAGGCATCGGGTCGGGCCTGGCCGCGCACCCAGCCGGCCATCAATGCGCCCAGCGGCAGGTCAGCCGGTTGTTCGGCGGCGGGGGACAGGCGCACCGCCATGTCGACGCCGAATCCGGCGAAGGTACCCACGCTGTCCGGGCCGCACACCGCGGTACCGTCTGCGGGTCCGGTGCCGAGCGCGACCCAGTGCGGCGGCAGCGAGCCGACGGCGGTGCACACCGCCGATCGCAGGCCGGCCAGCTCGTCGGCTGCGACGCCGGCGAGTTCGGGCACCAGCACCGGCGCCGACGGCATGATCGCGATGGCGCCCAGCACGCCACCAAGTTAGCGCCTGACCGGCTCCATCGCGGGCAGGGCCTTGTCGGCACCGGCCCCGGCCGCCATCGTGGCGGCCTCGCCGCGGGCCAGCGCCGCGGTTGCGATCAGCACGGTCGCCGTCCCCACCGCCACCACCAGCTTCTCGACACCGTCGACGATCAGCGTCTCACCGAGCACCAGCATCCCGAGCACCGTGGCCACCAGGGGTTTCGCCACAATCATTGTCGGCATCGAGGCAGGCAGCGCACCGGCGCGAAACGACGACTGCTGAAAGATCATCCCGGTCAGTGTCGCCAGCAGCCAGGGCAGCAGTTCCGGTGCGCGTAGCACCCCGACGATGCCGTGATATTTGAGCACCTCGACGAGGCCCTTGGTCAGCACCGCGAACACCGCCAGCGACGTTCCGGCCACCGCCGCCAACAGCACGGCGGCAACCGGGCGGCCGGCCAAGATCCGGGCGGCCAGCACGCAGCCCACCAGCGTCGGTCCCAGGACTGCGGCAACCACCCCCCAGACCTGCCACGATGCCCGGCTGACACCTTCGGTCGGATCGCCGACCACCACCACTACCGCCAGTGCCACGGCCAGCAGGGCCGCCCACACCCACTCCCAGTGGCTCACCCGGCGGCGGGTCAGCCACGCGTAGATCGGCAACGCGAACAGCAGCGCGGTCACCTGCAGCCCGGTGACCAGCATCACCGAGCCCACCGCCAGCGCGGCGGCCTGCAGAGCGTAGTTGGTCACCGCCGCCGCGCCGCCTCCCCACCACCGCGCGTCGCGCAGTGACATCCAGAACAGCTCCAGGTGGCCGATTTCTCTGTCGGTGATCTCCTGTGCGGACCGCTGCCGGACCACGTCGCCGATCGCGGAGGCCAGTGCGGCGCACAGCGCGAGCAGCCCAGCGATGACGTTCGCGGTCGACATGGCTGGCCTCCTCAACCGGGCAACGATACCCGCCGGCGACCTTCCGGCCGGTTAGCGACGCGGTGACATCTCCTGCGCAAACACGCCCGTATCCGCCGGGCACCACTGTGACACGGGCGCGCGGCCGGTGCTTGAATACCTGTAGTCGAGGGCGCCGCGGTGCGCGGCAGGTGCGCGGCTGTTGCCCGCGCGAAGGATTAGGTGACGGCAAGCGAATGACCGACGAAAGCGATTCACCCACACCCCCCCGGGGGCCGGTTCCCAGGCCGGGCCCCAGACCGGGTCCAAGGCAGGGCGCGCAAAGCGTCGCCCGTCAGGCCGCCATCGCAGCGCCCAGCGATCCGCACCGGTTCGGCCGTGTCGATGACGACGGCACTGTGTGGCTGATCAGTCCGTCCGGTGAACGCAGGATCGGTTCCTGGCAGACCGGCGGTGCCGCCGACACTTCCGACACTTGTGACACTGAGGCCGCGTTCGCCCACTTCGGTCGGCGATTCGATGACCTGAGCACCGAGATCACGGTGCTGGAGGAGCGGCTGGCATCCGGCACCGGCGATCCCCGCAAGATCAAAGCCAGCGCCATAACTCTGGCGGAGGCGCTACCGACGGCGAGCGTGCTCGGCGACGTCGACGCATTGGCCCTGCGGTTGACCGCGATCCGCGAACGCGCCGATGCCGTCGCCGCGCAGGACCGGGCCCGGCGCGAGCGACACCGCGCCGAGGCGACGGCCCGCAAAGAGACGCTGGCTGCCGAGGCCGAGGACCTGGCGGCCACTTCGACCCAATGGAAAGCGGCCGGCGACCGACTGCGTTCCATCCTCGACGAATGGAAGACGATCAACGGCCTGGACCGCAAGACCGACGACGAGTTGTGGAAGCGATACGCAGCGGCCCGGGACATGTTCAACCGGCGGCGCGGATCGCATTTCGCCGAACTGGACCGCGAGCGGGCGATTTCCCGCCGGGACAAGGAACGCTTGTGTGAGCGTGCCGAGGAGTTGGCATCGTCCACCGACTGGGCGGGCACCGCTGGCGGCTTCCGTGAACTGCTCACCGAATGGAAGGCTGCCGGGCGCGCGGCCAAGGACGTCGACGACGCGCTGTGGCACCGCTTCAAAGCCGCCCAGGACACGTTCTTCACCGCGCGTAACTCGGCCAGCGCCGGAGGCGACGCGGTGTTGCAGGCCAACGTCGCCGCCAAGGAGACGCTGCTGGCCGAGGCGGAGCGCCTCGACCCGGCCGACCGCGACGCCGCCCGCACCGCCCTGCGATCGATCCTGACGAAGTGGGACGCGATCGGCAAGGTGCCCCGGGAGCATTCCGCGGAATTGGAGCGGCGGTTACGCGCGGCGGAGAAGAAGGTCCGCGGCGACACCGAGCCGAGCGGGGTCGATCCACAGGCCCAGGCCCGTGCCGAGCAATTCCGCACCCGCGCTGAACAATTCGAACACCAGGCACAGAAGGCACAGGCCGCGGGCCGAGACGAAGACGCCGCAGCGGCGCGGGCCAGCGCCGAGCAGTGGCGGCAATGGGCCGATGCCGCCGAGCAGGCACTCATCCGTAAGCCCTGACGCCGCCGAACCATCGCAGCGGCTATCCGGAGGGCGGCTGCTCGTCCTCGGGGCGATCCAGGTCGTCCAGCAGGCTTCCGGACTGGTGCTGTGCGGCGGCGGCGCGGCGCTGCTCTTCGACGGCCAACTGAATGAGGGTGCGCGACCACACCAGCCTGGCCCAGTGAAATGTCAACACGATCACGCAGATCCACACCACGATCAGGCCCACCCCGGGGCCCGGACGGCCTTCGGCCACGGTCTGCCTTGACCACACAGCCAGCAACCCGACCGCACTGGCCACCGCCGAGCCCGCCAGCGCCACCCACGCCACCGCCCAGCGCCTGGTCAGCAGCGCCAGCAGCGAAAAGCCGCCGCTGAACACCAGCGCCAACCACATGAACAACCGCGACGGCAGCGTCACCCCCGCTTCGGCGGCGCCGTCACCGGCGAACAGCACATCCCAGCCCATGACGGTCCCGGTATGCGGCAGCAGAAACGACGCCAACAGCACGAACACACCGATCAGGACAACCAGAGCTCGTCCGCCGATTTCAATTTCGCCGGCAATGCGGCGTTCTACCGCATCGATGTCGGCCCGGTAGGCTTCCAGGTTTTCGTGGTCGTCGGCGCTTTGGCTCACCAGCTCTGACTCACTATCGGCTCGCTACCGGCTCATGGCCGAGCTCACTGCGGCCGACCGGCTGGGCACCGATCCCGGGCATGCCGAGGCCGACCCCGCGCGGACTACCGCCGTACCTATCACCAGCGCGGGTGGGCCGATAAGCGACCACCGGTCCGTCGGCGAGCAGATGATGCGGGGCGGCACCGGTCACCGTGGTGGTCACCACGTCGCCGGGCCGCACCTGCGCGCCGCCGGGCGCGAAGTGCACCAGCCGGCCGTCGCGAGCCCGCCCGCTCATCCGCGCGGTGCGGGCGTCCTTGCGTCCCTCCCCCACCGCGACCAATACTTCGACGGTGTTACCGATCTGCGCCCGGTTCTCTTCCAGCGAGATCTCTTCCTGCAGCGCCACCAACCGGTCGTAACGTTGCTGCACCACCTCTTTCGGCAGCTGGCAGTCCAGTTCAGCAGCCGGTGTGCCGGGGCGCTTGGAGTACTGGAAGGTGAACGCGGCCGAGAACCGTGCGGCCCGCACCACCTCGAGCGTGTCCTGGAAGTCCTGCTCGGTCTCGCCGGGGAACCCGACGATCAGGTCGGTGGTTATCGCGGCATCCGGGATGGCGGCGCGAACCCGGTCGAGTATCGCTAGATAGCGTTCGGTGCGGTAGGAGCGGCGCATCGCCCTCAGGACCGCGTCCGAACCGGACTGCAGCGGCATGTGCAGCGCCGGACAGACGTTCGGCGTTTCGGCCATCGCCTCGATGACGTCGTCGGTGAACTCGGCCGGGTGCGGGGAGGTGAACCGGACCCGCTCCAAGCCGTCGACGCGTCCACAGGCGCGCAGCAGCGCGGCGAAAGCGCCCCGGTCGCGCGGCAACTCCGGGTCGGCGAACGAGACGCCGTAGGCGTTGACGTTCTGGCCCAGCAGGGTGATCTCCAGCACCCCGGACTCCGCCAGCGCCCGCACCTCGGCGAGGATGTCGGCCGGCCTGCGGTCGACCTCCCTGCCCCGCAGCATCGGCACGATGCAGAAGGTGCACTTGTTGTTGCAGCCGACCGAGATGGAAACCCAGGCCGCATACGCGGATTCGCGTACTGCGGGCAGCGACGACGGGAACTCTCGCAATGCCTCGACAATCTCCACCTGGGCTGCCTTGTTGTGCCGGGCCCGCTCCAGCAGCACCGGGAGCGATCCGATGTTATGGGTACCGAAGACGACATCGACCCAGGGCGCCCTGCGTAAGACGCCCTCCTTGTCCTTCTGCGCCAGGCAGCCGCCGACCGCGATCTGCATGTCCGGGTTGCCGCGCTTGTCCGGCGCCAGGTGGCTGAGGTTGCCGTACAGCTTGTTGTCGGCGTTCTCCCGGACCGCGCAGGTGTTGAACACCACCACGTCGGCGTCGGCACCCTCGGGGGCGCGCTGATAGCCCGCTGCCTCCAACATGCCGGCCAGCCGCTCGGAATCGTGGACGTTCATCTGACAGCCGTAGGTACGCACCTCGTAGGTGCGGGCTGCCTGATCCGGCCGCTCCGGTGCCGTCATCGAAGTCACGCGGCCCATGGTACGGCGGCCTGCGGCAATGACACGCCGCTCACCCGTGTTCGGCGGCTACAGTCGACGTAACCACAACGGACAGGAGACCGTCATGGCATTCACCCCTCAGGGCGCGTTCAACGCGGCGCGGGATATCGCAACGCATGCCGTCGAGAAAGCCTCGGACATCGTCGAGGACGCGGGCGACATCATCCGCGGCGACATCGCCGGTGGCGCCAGCGCCATCGTGCAGGACTCCCTGGACATCGCCAGCCACGCCGTCGAGCGGACGAAGGAGGTCTTCACCAGTACCGGTGAAGATGAGGGCCAGGATTAGCCGTCAGACCCGCCGGCGTTCCCGCTCGGAGGCCAGCTCGGCGCTGACCACGTCGTAGGCCATCGACTGGCCGTAGCCACGGCGGGCGAGCATCGACACCAGGCGCCGACTCACCCGTACGTCGTCGTCGTCCAGGGTTTCCCGGCGTAACCGGGCCCGCACCAGCTGCACAGCCCGATCCCGCTCGGCACCGGCGTTGGTGTCGTCGAGCACCGCGGCGATGATGTTGCCGTCGACGCCCTTGGCGTGCAGCTCAGCGGCCAACGCCCGGTTGCCCTTCCCGGCGCGTACCCGCCGCGAGCGCACCCACTGCCCGGCGAAATCGGTGTCATCGACCAGACCCACCTCGGTCAGGCGGTCCAGCACCTGATTGGTGATGTCACCGGGGTAGCCGCGCCTGGCCAACTGTCCGGCCAGCTCGGCGCGAGTACGCGCCCGTACGGTGAGCAGGCGCAGACAAAGTGCCCGCGCCTGCTCCTGGCGCTTGGGCTCAGAAATCGACGGGGGCGGGCAGGACTTCATCGCCTGAGCCATCGGTCAGCTCATCGGTCACCACGGCGCCGATGCCGAGCTTCTCCTTGATCTTCTTCTCGATCTCGTTGGCCACGTCGACGTTCTCCAGCAGGAAGGTGCGGGCGTTCTCCTTGCCCTGCCCGAGCTGCTCGCCGTCGTAGGTGAACCAGGCGCCGGACTTGCGGATGAAGCCCTGGTCCACTCCCATGTCGATCAGCGAACCCTCACGGCTGATGCCCTTGCCGTAGAGGATGTCGAACTCGGCCTGCTTGAAGGGGGGTGCGCAGTTGTGCACGACAACACCTTCCGCGACGAGGTTGTGCAGTTCCTCGACCTCGAGGTCGAACGTTCGTACCCGCCTTGCCGGCAAGACTTCCCGGATCACCGAGTACCAGAGTTCTTCCGCCAGCACATCGCCCAGAAACTTGTCATCCAGGGCGTCCGCGAGCGCCTGCACACGATCCCTGCGAAGCCGGCTGGCACCCAAGACCTGCTTCATTCCGCCGCGGGGGTTCCCAGCGCCTGCGCCGATCATCGCTGCGGCTTCCTGCGCGGTCACGCCGCGCTGGTCAAGATAATTCAGCACGCCATCGGCCGCCTCGGAGGCCAGATACGTCGCCTGCGATCCACGCCGCCGCCCCCGCAGCGCTTCCGGAATCGCCTGGACAAGGGCGCTGCCGCGCGGTCCCCACATGGGAACAGATTTCGCGAACGCTGTGACGTTATCCATACCCGATATCCGGACCTCGAACACTTGACGCCGGCCCTGAATCCGTCGACCGTCGATGATACTCGGCCGCTTCTGGGTCGGATCGTAATCGCGAACGGTACTCACGACACCGAATCTCAGTAACAGCCAATGAATTTGGTGTGCAAGCTGTTCAGAGGTCGTCGTATAACCGACCCGAAGTGCCCCGGCCTGTTCTCGGCTCACCCAGCCGTCACTCTCGAACAGGCCGAAGAGCAGATTCCCGACGATATCGGCCGCGGCGTCTGGCTCGAAGAACCAATTCGGAACCGTCTTCTCCCATGCGAGCTTGCCGTAGATGCCGGCCCGTCGGCAAAGGTCTGCAACACCGTTGCGCTCACCAGGCCGGTGAGCGATCGCAAGGGAGATACGCCCCTGCGGATGGGCCGTACAACCAAGCGTCGCAGCGATTCGTGTCACGTCGTCAATGAGCGCCTGATGAACATTGATGAAGTTGACCGGAGTCTTACCCCCCACGTAGCCATCCCCGACCAGGTAGCCGAGCAGCCGGGCTTGATCCGCCGAGATCGGCGCACTGTCACCGAATCCGTCGAAGCGCCGCGGTTGTGCCACCCGGTCCCCCTTGCGGAGTTCGGCGGCATGACGCCAGCCGGACTCTGTCAGCACCTTGTGGTCGGGGGTCGCCCATACGGTTCCGCCGCCGGCGATCCGTAGCCCGATCACATCCTGCGTTCCCTGGTCGAACCAGGACACCACGGACCGCGCATGCAGCGTTCCATCCTTGGCCGCGGCCACGACGTGAATCTGCTTCCTGCCATCGACGACATCCTCGATGCGGTGCGTCGTGCCGGTGACCGGATCGAAAACCCGGGTGCCCGCTGCCAGGCACTTGTTCTTGACCACCTTGATCCGGGTGCGGTTGCCTACCGCGTCGGTGCCGTCCTTGAGGGTCTCGATTCTCCTGACATCCAGGCGTACCGAGGCGTAGAACTTCAAAGCCTTTCCTCCCGTGGTTGTTTCGGGAGATCCGAAGAAGACACCTACCTTCTCCCGCAACTGGTTGATGAAGATCGCTGTGGTGCCCGAATTGCTCAGCGCGCCGGTCATTTTCCGCATCGCCTGGCTCATCAGCCGGGCCTGCAGACCGACGTGGCTGTCGCCCATCTCGCCTTCGATCTCCGCACGTGGCACCAGCGCGGCCACCGAGTCGATGACCAGAATGTCCAGTGCCCCGGAGCGGATCAGCATGTCGGCGATCTCCAGTGCCTGTTCTCCGGTGTCGGGCTGGGACACCAGCAGCGAGTCGGTGTCCACGCCGAGGCTCTTGGCGTACTCGGGATCCAGGGCGTGCTCGGCGTCGATGAACGCCGCGATCCCGCCGGCGGCCTGCGCGTTGGCCACCGCGTGCAGTGCGACGGTGGTCTTCCCCGAGGACTCCGGGCCGTAGATCTCGATGATCCGGCCGCGGGGCAGCCCGCCGAGGCCCAGCGCCACGTCCAGGGCGATCGACCCGGTCGGGATGACCGAGATCGGCTGACGCACCTCGTCGCCGAGGCGCATCACCGAGCCTT
>NZ_JBYCKY010000453.1:0-1134 GCF_057473605.1 Mycobacterium sp. TH-M82
CCCGCCACGGTCGACCCCGGCCGCCCCCGAGGCCAGCCGTCCTCGTGCGCCGTGACCCAGCTCAGGTCAGAGCTGCCGAGGCTTTTTCCGATGTCGGCGACTTTGACGACCATCCCTTCGAAGCCGGCCGGACCGAACCGCCGAGGTTCCTCCTCATCGGAAATCTCAGCCAGGTGGCGAAACTCCGCGGCGGGCACCACCTCACACCCCGGGAACACGACTGTGTCTTCGCGTGCCTCATGGGGCTCATTCATCCGGATATCGAGCCGATCCACGGCGCCTGGATTGACTTCCCGACAAGAAGGGGTGGACGGACGCGCTCGCCGGGTCTACGAGGTCACCGACTCGGGCAGCCGGCGCTGGCCGGGGAGCGTGCCCGCTCGCCGAATTGGCCTCCGAGATCCTCGGCCACCGGGAGGAGTCACCGCCAGCAAGTTCCCCGCATTGGCGCAGCGACTCGGCACCGGCGGTGCAGGGCTACTGGCCCGCGTTGCGGGCCAGGTCGATGGCGTACTGGTTCACGAACGTGCCCGCCGGCGGGTCGCCCTTGTCGCAGGTCCCGTCGGATTCGCCGGGACGCTTGATCCACAGGTAGGCGTCGGCGTGCGCGCCGCCGGTGGCCGCGGTAGGCGGCGTGCCCAGCGCCCGGCCGCCGGGGTTGCACCAGTTCAGCTTGGAGTCGGGCGCCGGTCCCGCGCCATTGCGCGAGGTGTCGATCACGTAGTGCGAACCGTTCGTGAGTCCCGAAATCGCCTCACCGTAGCCGATTTCGTCCGCGGTGGTGAAGAAGTTCGCAGTGTTGAGGCTGAAGCCCCGCGCGTGCCCGACGCCGGCCTGGTTGAGCCGGGCGGCCATGTCCTCGGCGCTGTGCCAGCGCAGGTGGCCACCGTCCACGTAGACGGCCGTGCCCGGATTGCGGCCCAGCGTGTCGACGGCGTAGTGGATCAGGTCGTAGCGCTCTTGGCGCTGATCCGCCGACAGGCAGTCGGCCATGGCAAGCGCATCCGGCTCGACGATGATCGCGGTGCGCGACGCGCCCACGTCGGAGGCGATGCCGTCGATCCAGGCGCGGTAGGCGTCGGCCGTCGCGAAGCCCCCCGCGGCGAAGCTGCCGCAGTCGCGGTGCGGGATTCC
>NZ_JBYCKY010000454.1:0-2430 GCF_057473605.1 Mycobacterium sp. TH-M82
GCAGCACCTCACAGCGCTTCAGAACAGCTAACCGCTCCGGGGTGGTCAGCGCGGCGAAGTCCAGGTCAAGCACACGTTTTTGGGCGGCTGCCAGCGCATCGAAGGCCGCGGTGATCGCTTCCCGATCATTCGAACGCATGTTTGAATCATAGCAACGCCCGGCGACAAGCACGGCCGTCATCGACAACCCGTCAGGTCAGGTAGCGAACGATGCTCTCCGCCACGCACGCCGGCTTGGCGCCGCCCTCGACCGTCACCGTGGTCGACAACGTCACCTGATACCCGCCATCACCTAAGTCCACGACGTCAACGACCGAACTCTCGGCGCGGATCTTGGAGCCGACCGGCACCGGGGCGGGGAAGCGCACCTTGTTCACGCCGTAGTTGATGCCCATCTTGACACCGTCGACACTGTAGATCTGGTGCATCAACTGCGGCAGCAGCGCCAACGTCATATACCCGTGCGCGATCGTCGTCCCGAACGGCCCGTTGACGGCCCGCTCCGGGTCGACATGAATCCACTGGTGGTCACCGGTCGCGTCGGCGAACAGGTTGACCGCATCCTGGGTGATCGGCACCCAGTCGCTCTGACCGATCGGTGCACCTTTCGATGCGACCAGCTCGTCGACCGATGTAAAAGTGCGCATCTGCTGTTACCCCTTCTGGTTTACTGCGTTGCCACGGTGCCGGATTGCACCAGCCGGTCGATCTCATCCGGGGTCATCCCCAACCGTTGCCGAAGGACAGCCGCGGTGTGGTCGCCGAGCGCCGGCGCGGCGACCGGGGGCGGATGGGTGCCGTCGATCGACGAAGGCAGCCCCGCCGCCAGGTAGTCACCGACCAGGGGCTGGTGCAACGGCGTGAACATCGGGTTGGCGCGCACGCGCTCAGAGCGGGCGACCTCCAGGAAACTGCGGTACCGGTCCCACAGCAGTGAGGTGGCCGACAACGCGGCCTCGATTTCGGCTGTGGTGTGCCCGGCGAACCAGCCGGTGAACAACCCGGTCAGCACATCGCGGTGCCGGTAGCGCTGACCCTCGTCGGTGAAGTCAGCATCCAGCGCATGCGCCAGCGCGGCAACAACTTTGGCGGTTCCCGTCACCTCGGCCAGGTCGCGAAAGTGGCGGTCGGTGAGCGTGACAACCATGAACCAGACGCCGTCACTGCTGGTGAAGCTCTGGCCGTACTGCCCGTAGACAGAGTTTCCGATGCGTTCCCGACGGCTGCCGTTCACCATCGCCTCGGTGAGGAAGCCGAGCGTGCTGGCGGTGGCAAGCGCGACATCCTCCAGCGCCAGGCTGATCCGGCAGCCCGTACCGGTGCGCTCCCGTCGACGCAGCGCTGCGACCACCGCCAGTGCGGCATGCAGACCACACGCCACATCCCACGCCGGCAGCACGTGGTTGATAGGTGCCCCGTGTGCCCCGCGTGCCCCGCGTGCCCCGTGTGTCCCGAACTCTGGGGGGCCGGTCACCAACGGAAATCCGGTCGCCGCATTCACCGTGTAGTCGACCCCGGTCGACCCGTCGGCCCGGCCGTGCACTTCAAGGTGGATGAGGTCGGGCCGTTGTTCGACCAGGGTGTCGTAGGAATGCCAGTCCCGCCCAGCCATATTGGTCATCAGGATCCCGCTGTCGGTGATCAGCCGCTGAACCAGCCGTTGGCCTTCTGGTGAGCGCAGGTCCGCGGCCACCGAACGTTTGCCCTTGTTCAGGCCCGTCCAGTAGATGCTGGTGCCATCACCGGTGAGCGGCCAGCGGTGATAGTCGGCGGCTCCGCCGATCGGATCAACCCGAACCACATCGCAGCCGAGCTGGGCCAGCGTCATCCCGGCCAGCGGCACCGCCACAAAACTGGCCATCTCGATGACGCGCACCCCGGCCAGCGGGCGCGCTGAATCGAGCGGTCTCGGTTCGGTCACCGGGTCCTCCTGTCGTGGATCCGCTACCAGGACGATACCGGCCCGATAGCGACCCCAGCCGCCCGCGGAGTCCGCAGCGATTCTCAATCGTTAGCGAACCGCGACATCACATCCCGTGGCGGCGAGCATGACATCACGGCCAGCTGTGTTTGACTGCCGCTGAACGGCATTCAAAGTAGTAGAAGGAGACACGATGAAGCGCCTTGACAAGTTCCGCTTGTCGCGCCGGCTGACGATCGCAGCCATCGGCGCGGCGCTGCTGGCCGGCCTGGTGGGCGCCGTCAGCGATTCGCCGACCGCGGCCGCATTCTCCAAACCCGGCTTGCCGGTGGAGTACCTGCAGGTGCCGTCACCATCGATGGGCCGCGACATCAAGGTCCAGTTCCAGGGCGGTGGCCCGCACGCGGTGTACCTGCTCGACGGCTTGCGCGCTCAGGACGACTACAACGGTTGGGACATCGAAACTCCCGCGTTCGAGGAGTTCTACCGGTCCGGCCTGTCGGTGGTCA
>NZ_JBYCKY010000455.1:0-7759 GCF_057473605.1 Mycobacterium sp. TH-M82
CCGCCGCCCGCACCCCCGCCCGCGCCGGCGGCGCCTCCGCCGGTGACGGTGACCCTCCAGGCGCCCCCACCGTCCCCGCCGCCGCCCGCCGATGCGCCGGCGAACGCCCCCGGTGACCCCGCCCCGGGCCAGCCCGACGACCCCGAGGTGGCGCCGCCGCCGCCGGCGGCACCCGACGGTGTGGCCGGGGTGGCGCCGCATGCGGTGATCATCTCCGTCAGGCAGTCGTCGCGCGCCTACGAACTCGAGCACCCCATCGGCGCCAACCTGGATGCCCGTAAGAAGGCCGGCACCGTCGCGACCCTGGCCAGGGCCATCGTGCACGCCGCCGACCTGGGCGCCAAGGTGATCAACGTCAGCGTGACGTCGTGCGTGTCGGCGGCCGACCCGCTCGATCTGGGTGCCATCGGCGCGGCGGTCTGGTACGCGGCCACCGTCAAGGACGCGGTGATCGTGGCGGCAGCCGGCAACGACGGCGAGGAGGACTGCGCGCAGAATCCGTCCTTCAACCCGTTGGATCCCGCCGACCCCCGCGACTGGCGCCAGGTCAAAACCGTGTCTTCGCCGTCGGTGTTCGCCGACTACGTGCTGTCGGTGGGTGCGGTGGACAACACCGGCGCGCCGATCGGCAAAAGCCTGACGGGCCCGTGGGTGGCGGCCGCGGCGCCGGGGGTCGGAATCATGGGGTTGTCGCCGCAGACCGGCGATCCGGTGAACGCCTACCCGCCGGTCCGGCCGGGTGAGAAGAACCTGCCGTTCTGGGGCACCAGCTTCTCGGCCGCCTATGTCAGCGGGGTGGCCGCCCTGGTGCGCGCCAAGTTTCCGGAGCTGTCCGCGCATCAGGTGGTCAACCGCATCCTGCAAACGGCGCACAACCCGCCGCGCGGGGTGGACAACCAGGTGGGCTACGGGGTGGTCGATCCGGTGGCCGCCCTGACCTTCAACGTGCCGCCCGGTGAGCGGACCGCGCCCGGCGCGTACAGCAGGGTGATCGTTCCCGCCCCGCCCGCGCCGGCGCCGGATCACCGTGCCCGCACGTTGGCAGTGGCGTTCGCCGGCGTGGTGGCGGCTGCGGTGGCGATCGCTGCGCTGATCGCCCGGGTCCGCCGGGCCCGGCGGGTGCGATGAGCACGCCCATCAGATTCGCCGGCAGCCCGGCGGTCAGCCCGGCGGTCAGCCTGGCGGTCATCGCCGCGGTGCTGGCCGCCGGGTTGATCGGATGGAGTGTGGCGGGATATCCGGGCGCCGCGTCCGGGCTGGTCCTGGGCCTGCTGACCGGGACGGCCCGCTGGCGCCGCCGCCAACCGTGGTCGTGGCTGGCGTTGTGGGCCCGGCGGCGCCGGCCGATTGTCCTGCGCGAACCCGTCACCGTGGCCAACGACCGCGCCGGCGGTGGGGTCCGCTACCAGGACGGGGTGGCCGCAGTGGCGGTCCAGCTGCTGGGCAAGCCGCACGTGCCGACCCTGTTCACCGGTTCCACCTCGACGGCCACCGAGAATGCCGTCGACGTCGCCGGCCTGCTGCCGCTGCTGCACCAGAGCCTGGGGCTGACCGTCGATTCGCTCTCCGTGGTGAGTGCCGGCGCACGGCGGCGCAACACCGGCGACTATCCGCCGGTCTATGACACCCTGATCGGCACGCCACCCTACGCCGGGCAGCGGGAAACCTGGCTCATCGCCCGGATTGCTGCCCTGGCCAACGTCGAGGCGCTGCGGTCGCGGAGTTCACTGGGCACTGCGGCGCTGGCGGCCGCACAGCGGATCAGCGCGGCCCTGCGTCAGCAGGGCATCCGCGCCCGAGTTGCCACCGCCACCGACATCGTGGAGATGGAGCGGCGACTGGGTGGTTCGGCTGGTTCGGCCCTAGGGTGTCTGGCCGCCGACAACCGGCGGTGGCGATCGCTGCGCGGCGACGCCGGCTGGCTGACCACGTACGGTTACCGCCCCGGCGACGTCACCTCGGAGACCCTGGCGCAGGCATGGTCCCTGCGCGCCGACGGGATCATCGGAAACGTCACGCTGTTTCCGGATGGCTCCGCGACGGCGACGGTGACCGTCCGCAGCGCGCAACCCCCGGTGGCACCGCCCAGCGTGCTGCTGCAGCCGTTGCCGGGGGAGCAGGCGGCGGCGCTGGCCGCCAGTTTCTGCGGGCCGCTGCCGGATCTGCGCGGCGTCCGCCGAGGTGCGCTACCGGGCACGCTGATCGTCCCGGTCGGTCCGTCGGGGGTGCTGCTGGGCAAGGTCGGTGCCGGTGACCGGTTGCTGCTGCCGCTGGACGATCCGGGGGAGTTCAGCCGGGTGCAGGTTGCCGCCGCGGATCTCTTGGCGAAGCGGATCGTGGTGCGGCTGGCCGGGGCCGGTGAGCGGATCACGGTGCACACTCGCGACCTGCGCCGGTGGGCCAGTGTCCGGATGCCCGACGTCGCCGTCACCAGCGCAGTCCGGCCGGCCGCGGGCACCACGATCAGCGTCACCGACGGCACCATTGGCACCGAAGCCATCCGGGCGCCGGCGCCCCGGCCGAACACGGTGATCTCGATCAGTGAACCGCACACGCCGCAGCACGCCACCGCCGACGTGATGATCACCCAGACCGGCCCGGCGACCGTGGAGGTGACCACGACCGGCACTGGCGGGCAGGTGCACGTCGTGGAGGTGGAGTTGTTCCGTGCCGAGAACCGCTACATATCGTCAGAGCCGGTTGCCCCGATGACGCGGGGCACCGCTGAAGTCGATGCACTGGAGCCGGTGGACTAGAAACCCATGACCAGCAGGACGAGCAGCACGACAACGGTCGCGGCGCGCAAGCGATTCGACGCGGCGATGGCGTTGCTCGACGCCGAACCGGCGGGTGTGTCCGGCGCTCGGCAGCTGTTTCGGGAGGCGACCGAGATCGACCCGTCGATGGCCGACGCATGGCTGGGCAGGATCGCCACCGGCGACGAATCGCTGTCGACGCTGCAGGAGTTGCACACTTACGGGACACGCCTGCACCGGGAGACCAACCGGCTCGGCGTCTATCTGTCCGCGGCGGTCAAAGCCGGTCCATACCTGTCGATCTCGGTGACCGAGGCGTCGCATGCCGGTCTGGCGCTGGCCAGTGCGCTGATCGATGACGGGAAGTACGACAAAGCCGAGGAGCTGCTGGCCGGCTCGGCACTGCTGGACACCTGGGAGAACCACCAGTGGCAGCAGTACGTTCGGGCGTATCTGATGTTCGCCGCCCAGCGGTGGCCCGAGGTGATCTCGGTTGCGGCGAGCGTCCTGCCGCCGCAGGCCATCATCATGTCGGCGGTGACCGCGGGCACCAGCGTGTTGGCAGCCCATGCCGCAGCCCATCTCGGGCAGGCGCGCGTCGCGCTGGACTGGGCGAACCGGGTCGAGTTGCGCACCGGGCACGGCTTGCCGGCCGACGCGCGTCAGCACCTGAGTCCCGACACCGCGGTGACCGCGATTGATCCCGGCGACTTCCCGCTGATCGCGGCCGACCTGGCGTATGTACGGGGGATGGCGCACCGGCTGCTCGGCGAGCAGGACAAAGCCGAGATCTGGCTGTCGAAGGCAACGATCAACGGCGCTCTGATCGAGGCGGCCAAACAGGCCCTGGCCGATCCGACGCTGCACCTGGCGGTCACCGACGAGGAGGCGATCAACAGCCGAACCGACAAATGGGATGTGACCACCGAGCAGTCCGAGGAAGAGCGCAACGAAGAACACAACCAGCAGCGCCGTGACGACCTGCTGGCGGAAGGGCGGGCGCTGCTGGACAACCAGGTCGGGTTGACTGAGGTCAAGCGGGCCGTGGCCGAATTGGAAGACCAGATCGAGGTGCGCGGCCTGCGGCTTGCCGCCGGGTTACCGGTCACCAACCAGACCAACCACATGCTGCTGGTGGGACCGCCGGGCACCGGCAAAACCACCACCGCTGAGGCGTTGGGCAAGATCTACGCCGGGCTGGGCATTGTCCGGCATCCGGAGATCATCGAAGTCAAGCGTGCCGACTTCTGCGGCGAGCACATCGGCGCGTCGGGCCCGAAGACCAATGCGCTGATCGATCGCTCGCTGGGCCGCATCCTTTTCATGGACGAGTTCTATTCGTTGGTCGAGCGCCATCACGACGGCCGGCCGGACATGATCGGCATGGAGGCGGTCAACCAGTTGCTGGTCGCCTTGGAGGCACACCGGTTCGACTTCTGTTTCATCGGCGCGGGATACGAGAAGGAGGTCGACGAATTCCTCACCGTCAACCCGGGTTTGGCGGGCCGGTTCAACCGTAAGCTGCGGTTCGAGTCCTACACGCCCGACGAATTGGTGGAGATCGCGGTCCGCTACGGAGCACCGCGCGCCACCGTCGTCGAACCGGCTGCCGCCGAAGCGCTGCGGGCCGCGTGCGGGGCGCTGCGCAGCTACCGGGCACCGGACGGCGGCCACGGAATCGACGTCATGCACAACGGGCGGTTCGCCCGCAACGTCGTCGAACGAGCCGAACGGTTGCGGGATTCGCGGGTTGCCGCTCAGCATCGCAGCGCCAGGGGATCGGTGACCGTCGAAGACCTTCAGACGCTACAGGTGCCAGACATCACCGCCGCGGTGGCTGATGCGTGCGCGGAAAAGCATGTGCCGGTAGCACTGACGAGCGGGTGATTCGGTGCCGCGGGTCGACAAGGGCATCGAGTTCAGCCGCCGGCCCGGGACGTGAAGTAGTGCGCGACGATCGCGGTGATCTGTAGGAATCTGCGCCGGGTCGCCGGCGCCATCTCGCGTGTCACGTCGATGACCCCGCCGGGCCGCAGATGCGGGTCGAACGGCACCTCGACCACACCCGGGCCGTGGCGGAGGAACTGCGAGCTCAGTGCCGAGCGGGTCCGCCGGTCGGCATGACCGTCGGAGTCGTTGAGCACCACCACGGTGCGCTGCAGCAACCCGGTCTGGCCCCGATCGGCCAGCCACTCCATGGTCTTGGCCGCGGCGGCCGCCCCGTCCGCCCACGGCGACGAGACCACGATCAGCGCATCCAGGTCCCGCAGCGCCTCCTGGGTGACGGGTGCGTCCATCGTCGACCCGCAGTCGATGACGGAGATGTTGAAATGGCGGTCCAGGCGTAGTGCGGCCTCCCGGTAGAGCGCCGGGTCCAGAACCCGTCGCCGGCCCACCGCCGGCTCCCCCGCCAGGACATACAGTCCGGCGGCGTTGGCGCCGACTCGACTGCTGACGTCGGTGAACGACACCACGTCCCGGTCGGCTGCGAGCTCCGAGTAGGAACTCGTGGCGTGTGGGTCGACGCGGCTGCCGAGTCGGCCGAACGCGGTGTCGGCGTCGATCGCGACCACCCGGTCGGCACGGCGCAGATATGCGAAGAGAGAACCGACGCTGGCCGCCACCGTCGTCTTGCCGGTGCCGCCCTTGCCGAGCACACCGACCTTGTAACTGCCGCGCGGAGTGGACCGAATCGCTGCTTCGTAGCCGGCCTGTTCCCGTTCAGCGGCCGATGGCCCCAGGTTGACCAGGCCAAACGTGGCGGCCAGCACGGCGCGTCGCCAACCGCGCTCCGGGTGCGGCCGGCGCGGGTAGACCGGGGGTGCGGACCGTGCATGCCGTGCAGACTGAGCAGACTGAGCAGACCAGGCATCCGGGTAGTCCCACCGGCCCGGTTGCGGCTGGCGGGGTCGGCTCGGCGGTGGTTGGGGCACGGACTCAAGTATCGGCTATCGGGCCCAGCGCTACGTGCCGGTGGTTGGGCTCACAGCACCTTTGTCGGCGACGTCAGCATGATCGGCTGCCGGTATGCTTTCCCGTGCAGGCTAAAACCGTGGGGTTGGCTTTTCGGACCGGTCTTGGCATATCGTTTGACGAACTGCCGGGACTTCAGACAGGCCCACCGTTCAGTGTCGCACGGACCTGTCCCGGTGACCGGGATGTCATTGGCGGGCGGACCACCAATCGGCATCGCCGACGGGATCGAGCCTGCGACTTGTGGTGGAGGGTCGAATAGGAATGGCACCGAGCCGGATCGGGCTTTACAACCCCGCGTTTGAGCACGATGCGTGTGGTGTGGCCATGGTCGTCGACATATACGGTCGGCGCAGCCGCGACATCGTGGATAAGGCCATCACGGCGCTGCTCAACCTCGAGCATCGCGGCGCCCAGGGTGCCGAGCCGCACAGCGGCGACGGGGCGGGCATCATGATCGAAGTCCCCGACCACTTCCTGCGCTCGGTGCTCGACTTCACCCTGCCGG
The DNA here is from genome assembly GCF_057473605.1 of Mycobacterium sp. TH-M82. NCBI lineage: Bacteria > Bacillati > Actinomycetota > Actinomycetes > Mycobacteriales > Mycobacteriaceae > Mycobacterium > Mycobacterium sp. TH-M82. The sequence goes on from NZ_JBYCKY010000455.1 coordinate 6,238, forward strand.
CCGAGGGCAGCTACGCCACCGGCATCGCGTTTTTGCCGCAATCGTCGAAGGACGCCGCGACGGCGTGCGCGGCGGTGGAGAAGATCGTCGAAGCCGAGGGGCTGCAGATGCTCGGATGGCGGGATGTGCCCATCGACGACTCGTCGCTGGGCGCGCTGTCCCGGGACGCGATGCCGACCTTCCGGCAGCTTTTCATCGCCGGGGCCTCCGGAATCGAGCTGGAGCGCCGCGCCTACGTGATCCGCAAGCGCGCCGAGCACGAACTGGGTAACAAGGGGCCGGGCCAGGATGGCCCAGGTCGTGAAACCGTCTATTTCCCAAGCCTTTCCGGGGAGACCATGGTCTACAAGGGCATGTTGACCACTCCGCAGCTCAAGGCGTTCTACCTGGATCTGCAGGACGGCCTGTTGGCCAGTGCGCTGGGTATCGTGCACTCCCGGTTCTCCACCAACACCTTCCCGTCCTGGCCGCTGGCACACCCGTATCGGCGGATCGCCCACAACGGCGAAATCAACACCGTCACCGGCAACGAGAACTGGATGCGCGCCCGAGAGGCACTGATCCGCACCGACGTCTTCGGGGCCCCCGGCGAGCGGGACAGCGCCGCGAAGCTGTTCCCGGTCTGCACCCCCGGCGGCTCCGACACTGCCCGCTTCGACGAAGTGCTGGAGTTGCTGCACCTGGGTGGGCGCAGCATGGCGCACGCGGTGCTGATGATGATCCCGGAGGCGTGGGAACGCGACGCGTCGATGGATCCGGCGCGCCGGGCTTTTTACCAGTACCACGACTCGCTGATGGAGCCCTGGGACGGACCGGCGTCGATGACGTTCACCGACGGCACCGTGGTGGGGGCGGTGCTGGACCGTAACGGACTGCGGCCGTCCCGGATCTGGGTCACCACCGACGGCTTGGTGGTGATGGCGTCCGAGGCCGGCGTGTTGGACCTGGACCCGTCGACGGTGGTGCGCCGCATGAGGCTGCAACCCGGCCGGATGTTTTTGGTCGACACCGCCGCGGGCCGGATCGTCTCCGACGACGAGATCAAGGCCGAGCTGGCGGCCGAGCACCCGTACCAGCAGTGGGTCGAAGCCGGTCTCATACCGCTGGACGAGTTGCCGCAGGGCGACTATGAGCGCATGGCGCACCACCGGATCGTGTTGCGCCAGCAGCTGTTCGGCTACACTTACGAGGAGCTGAACCTGCTGGTGGCGCCGATGGCCTCCACCGGCGCCGAGCCGATCGGGTCGATGGGCACCGACACCCCGATCGCGGTGCTCTCCGCACGGCCCCGGATGCTGTTCGACTACTTCCAGCAGATGTTCGCCCAGGTCACCAACCCACCACTGGATGCCATCCGGGAAGAAGTGGTGACCAGTCTGCAGGGCGCCGTCGGGCCCGAGGGCGACCTGCTCAACCCCGACGAGCACTCCTGCCGGCAGATCGTGCTGTCCCAGCCGATCCTGCGCAACCACGAACTGGCCAAACTGGTGAACCTGCGGCCGGATCAGGAGGTCAATGGTCG
>NZ_JBYCKY010000456.1:0-6191 GCF_057473605.1 Mycobacterium sp. TH-M82
CGGTGGATTGTGCCCAGCCAACCGGTCAGGGAATTGCTGCACTTGAACGGCGCGGCGTGACCGACCCGACCTGGACCCGCTGGCTAGCACGGTACGGGTCCGAGTATGGGACCGATGCCGAGCGCGTCGCCGCGTTTCGGGACTACCTACGGAATCGAGAGGAGATAAGGGAGGTGTTCGAGGACGAGGACGAGACCGAATAGAAAGCAGAAACCCCGCCGGTCAGGGCGGGGCATCCGAGAATCCAATCAATAAGGAGAGTTTACACGTGAGCGAAACCATCATCGACTGGGAAGCCGTCTACGAGGACGTTACCGTCGAGGAACTGGCGGCGGCGGACACGCCCGAAAAGGTGTCCGAGCTGGCGGCGAGACTGGCGGACTTGGCTGTCAGCTACCTGCCCGCCGAGGCGACGTACACCGTCGACCTGGCTGACATCGAAGCGGGAATCCGCGCCGCTCGCTGACCCGGTAGATAAAGAAGAACCCCGTCCCGGTATTCCCGGGGCGGGGTTCTTTCTATTCCCGGTAGATTCCCCGTATGACCCGTTCCCCCATCAGCTACTTCGGTGGGAAAGCCTGGTTGGCTGACCGTCTGGCTGGCAGCTTCCCGCCCCATCGGCATTACATCGAGGTCTGCGGCGGGAGTTTGGCTGTCCTGCTTGCCAAACCCCGTAGCCGACAGGAGACCGTCAACGACCTTGATGGTTGTTTGATGACCTTCTGGCGAGTGCTACGGGACCGCCCCGATGAGCTTGAACGGGTCTGTTTTCTGACCCCTCACAGCCGAGCGGAACGTGAACTGGCATATGCGTTTCCCACTGGATTGGACGACCTGGAAGTGGCGCGGCGTGTGTTCGTGGCGTTGACCCAGGGCAGGTCGGGCAGCATCACGAGGACGGGTTGGCGGCATAACGCCGCGCCGACCTCGACGCCCATGCCCATCACGTTGCAGCGGCACGCTGGGCGAATTGCCGCTGCTGCGAAACGGATACAGAACGTGTCGCTGGAATGCCGACCGGCGACGGAGATGGTATCGGCATACGGGGGCGACCGTCAGAATCTTCTCTACATCGACCCGCCGTATGTTGTGGATAGAGGCATCCGTCGCGGCGGGGAATACCGAGTTGAGATGCGCAGCGCCGCCGAGCACCGGAAGTTGTTGGAATTGTGCCTGGACGTGGACGCGGCTGTGGTCATCAGCGGGTACGGGAGTCAGGTCTACAACGAGACCCTGGCGGACTGGTACCGGTACGAAATCGAGACGAGCACACAGCAGGGCACGGGGGACGGGGCGCGGGTGGAGGTGGTGTGGGCGAACCGTCCGCTGACCTGGGAAATTCCGTTACAGAACGGCGCTGACGTTACGGAAATCCAGCGCTGTCCTGGGTGTCTGGCGCTCATTCGCCAACCTCGACGGGGGCGGCGTCGGGTCTGGTGCAGTGAGGCGTGCCGAATCGCCGCGTGGCGGGCACGTCGGGGTATTTGCTAGACGAAAATTCCGTGCAGGTCAGAATTTTGTGGATATTTGCTGGCTGGCTGACGGCGATGGGCACAGGCTGACACGGCGGTGGTGATGTCGACGGTGACGGCGATGGCGATGGCGATGGCGCTGGCACGGCGACCCGGACAGGTCCGGCACGGCACGTGGACAGTCCGGTACGGCGATGGCGCTGGCGACGGCACGGGCACGGCACGGACCGGCACGGGCACGGGTACGGCGAAGGTACAGGCACGGGCACGGCACAGTTCGGCACAGGCACAAGCAATATTTGCTGACAGGAAATTCCGTGCAGGTCAGAATTTTACTGGTATTAGCTGACGGCGATGGGCACGGGCTGGGACGGTGACAGGCACCGGTACGGACCGGCGGGCACAGGCACAGGCACGGCGATGGTGATGGTGACGGCACAGGCACGTGGACAGGCACGGCACGGACCGGCACGGGTACGGACCGGCACAGGCATGGCGATGGGCACGGTGATGGTGACGGTGACGGCGGTGGTCGGTGACGGCACTGGGCACGGCATGAACCGTGCACGGCACGGGTACGGCACGGCACGGCACGGGTACGGGTACGGGTACGGGTACGGGTACGGGTACGGACACAGGTACGGGCGATATTTGCTGGATAAAAATTCCATGCAGGTCAGAATTTTACGGAGATTAGCTGACGGCGACGGACATGGAACGGACACGGACACGGTTCGGCACGGGCACGTCGCAGCCCTGAGAGCCCTGGACAGACCCGTCGCAGCCTGGACCGACCTGGACAGACCTGGACCGACCTGGACCGACCTGGACCGACCTGTCGCCGCCCTGGACAGACCCGTCGCAGCCTGGACCGACCTGGACAGACCCGTCGCAGCCTGGACAGACCTGTCGCCGCCCTGGACAGCTCTGGACAGCCCGTCGCAGCCTGGACCGACCTGGACAGACCTGTCGCCGCCCTGGACAGACCTGTCGCCGCCCTGGACAGCTCTGGACAGCCCGTCGCAGCCCTGGAGGAGTTAGCTGTTAGCTCTCGTGTGGGTTGTGGGTTGTGGGTTAATAACCCACAGGGGGTAGCGCGGCAGAGAATCCCCTATACACGAAACAAGGGTAGTTAGATTATCTAATTACATACTCTGAGCTGCGATTATTTTGAAGGACCCGGCGGCGAACAGATTTTCTCTCTCACACCCCCTGTGGGTTATTAACCCACAACCCACAACACATAACCGCAGGTCAAAGCGTTTTAACCCAACCCACACCCCAAAACCAGCAACCCACAACAACCCACAACCCGCAAACAGCCCACAACGGTGAAAGTTTGCTGGATGGGTGTGTTCATCACCGCCGCGACCGAACCCCGAACCCGCCCGTGTGTGTGTGTGATGTCCGTCACCCCGCGCCCGCCCACATTTGCGTCTAGCAAATTCACCGCCCCGCCCGTGTATAGGTGGGCTGTCCTGCCATGAGCTGCGCATTCCTTGTCCATGTTGTTAATCACGTATTAACAGCATGCCTGGTCAGAGCTATTTTTGCCTGGTGAAATGGTGTCACGTCCCGCCCATTGCGTCACGGCGTGTTTTCGGATTCTTGATTTATCCTCTTTGTTGAGAAGCAAACTGTGTATAGACAGACGAAGGAGAAAGCGATATGTCAACTATCGCCCGAACTCGCCCCCGACCGGAAACGCTCGCGCAAATGGATGACCTGCCCGCCGACCTGGCGGCTTTGATTCCTGACGACGCCCCAGATTTCGCGGGTCCGGGATGGGTCGGTGAATGGCTGGGCATCTCGCCGCAAACCGTCGCCTACGCCATCCGTGTCGGGAAACTGCCCGCCCTCGCCATTCCCGGCGCGCGCGGCACCGTCTCCTCGTGGGCTGTACGCCCCGCCGACGCCGCCCGCCTGTGGGGACACCGCGCGCTGAACAGACGCGCCCGCGAAGCCGCCGCTACCACCTCGTAAAACGACAAAACCCCCGCTGCGAACGGGGGCTTTGGAAGGACTGCTAAGACCTATGACCACTATATCATCGTCGCCCAACGGGGAGCCATCACCGACCCCACCGACCCGTACCGGGAATCCGTTCTTGGACCTGGCGGACGTGGATTTCGCGCCGCGCCCGTCGTCTACCCGGTTCTCGTTCACCGCTGACGAAGCGGAGGAGTTAGGGCTGTCCGACGACGGCGACGACGCCACCGACAACAGCGCCGACCCTACCGTTGACGAACTGGAGGCTGTCGCGGCGGAGGTTAAGACTTTCGCCTCGTTGACCGATGACGACCTCTACCGTGAGGTGTTCGTTGAGCCGCGCCTGAACCTACTACTGAACTTGTCCGACATGGCTAGGGGGTGGCAAACAGGGAGCCCGTGGGGGCTGCTGGCTAGGGCTATTGGCGTCGCCGCGTGTGACGTGCCTACCGTGTCGTTCTATACCGGCACGGGCGGGACGCGGATACCGCTGAATTTCCTGTTGGGCTTCGTCGGTGAGTCGGGCATGGGTAAGGGGCTGACAATGAGCGCCCCTATATATCCCTCCTCGTCTCGGCTGCACGGCTCGCTCGGTGGGGTGAACCCCGACAACGAAATCGTGAGGGTGTCCGCCGCCTCTGGTGAGTTGCTGGTGGACAAGTTCTTTGAGGACAAGGAAGACCCGACCGACCCGAAGAAGAAGACCCACGAACGGCACTACCGCCCCGTCTGGGGTGATTGGCGAGAAGTTGACGCCTTAGCGGCGAAAGCAAAAGGTAAGAGCACGGGCTCGACGCTGGAGCCCGTCGTTCGTTCATTGGTCACGGGTGAGCCTGTGGGTGACGAGTCGATCAGCCGTGCGAAGTCTGGCGTCGGTATGACGCTCGAAGCCTTGAGTTACCGATTTGTCGGCTCGATGGGCGTACAGCCGAAGCGGGCGGCGGCGTTCTACTACAGCGACGGGGGCGGGACGATCCAGCGCTTGCTGAACGTAGATATTGCCGACACGGAAGCACCGGACAAGAAATCGCGGCACCTGCTGAGGTGTCAATTGCACCGCCGCATGGGGCTACCGCTGCCCCGTGGGATGAACACGGAACCGCCACCTATCTACGTGCATGGTCCCGCAAGCGTCACCGTTTCCGATGAGGTAATCGACGCCGCCCAAGCGTTCCGTCGTTCCGCTCTCTGCGGTGCGGGTGTCATCAAGGAGGAAGACACGCACGCCGTGAACACTCGGCTACGCCTGGCGGCTATCTACGCGGGCTGGACTGCTGCACCTGGTAGCCCCGTCGTTATCGACGGCGTGGCGTGGCGTTGGGCTGGGTTGGTGATGGAGCACAGCCGCCGCTGCCTCGCCCGCGTTCTCGGTGTCTTGAAGAAAGGCAAGGAGGAGGGCGCGGTTGAGCACGGCGTGTTACAGGGTGTATCGAAAGCCGCCGCCGACGCGCACCTGGAGGAGTTGCGCACGGTGCAAGTCCGCGCCCTCTCGCTGATCTTGGTGGAGAAAATCGCCCGCAATCCCGGCGTCACGCGGCGGACGCTACAAGGCAACTCCTCACCGAAACAGCGGGGGTTGTTCGCCGACGCCCTCGGCGCGCTAGAAGACGACGGGCGCATCTACCAGAACAACGGCGGCTATTTCGTGAAAGAGACGGAGGACTGAGAGATGACCGCCTCAACAACCCCAACAAGTAAGGAGAAACCCATGTCCCGCAACCCGTTCACGGTCGTGAACCCTGAGTTCGCCGTCCCCGCCGAGTGGTACGACCGACACCCTGTCCTGGAGCACATCCGTCAGAGAGGATCACGGGTCAGCAGCCCCGGCGGGCTCTACGTGCACCTGCTCGCCAACGCGGCGGCGAACATCCGCCCCGGAATTCTGACCCCTATCGGCACCGAGCCGAACCTGTGGGTTGGTGTCATCGGGAGAACGGGAGACGGGTTCTCGACAACGAAGAATCACGCGGATGAGCTGCTGCCACCTGTCGGTGATTTGGTCTGTCACGGCACGTGGCAGGGGTTCGCGGCGGCGGCGGGCATCGACCCGCACTCGACCCTGAACTTTTTCTTGGACGGTGTATCGCTGAGACATCTGATGAAAGGGCCGGCGACCCGCCGTCAGATGGAAGTTCTGTTGGACAGTGGCGAGATTTCGCACACGAAGTACGGGCTCTCGGCGGGCACATACCGTGTCACGCTGCGGGAGAGCATCTACCCGCCATCGCTAAGTGGCTGGGTGTTCATGCGTCAGAACATTCCGCTCGCGTCCAGGTACCTGCTTTCGTCCTTGGCTTACTGCCCGTTCCGTGGCGAGGTCGGTGCTACCCACGAGCCTCTCACCATCCCTGAGACGGACTGGAGTGGCGTCCCCGATGGACCGTTGACCATGCCCCCCAGTGCCCAAGCCGCCGCTGACCAACTTCGGTCGGGCGTGGGGGGTGCGGTGGACTTGGCGTATCTCAAGTTGAGGTTCACGGTGTTGACCGCCCACGCCGCGCTGCTCGGGCACACCGTTCCCACCGATGAGGACTGGGACGCCACGGAGTCCGTGATGCACGTGTCTCGGTCGATGGCGGCAAATTACTACGAACAGGTTCATCGGATCGCCCCGCGACGGAGGACAGCATGACCAAACCCCACAAACCTCGCCACCGTCCCGGCCACCTGTCCCCACCCTCGCTGTACTCGCTGTGGATGCCACACACCCCCGACCCCGAGCCGTTGCCT